>JAFDDS010000008.1 GCA_019310745.1 Deltaproteobacteria bacterium
TACGGCGATTGCCCAGGTGTTGTTGGCTGGAGCCGGAGTAAGCCACACGATGTTGTTCTGTGCCTTATCAAGCTCCTTTACGCATTCGTATCCCTGTTTGGCGCTTTTCCACACAGGGGAGTCGGCTTCGTCAAAAAAGAAGGCGCCGTTACCGGTATATTCAGGATACATATCAATCTCACTGCTGATAATCGCCTTGCGCACTACCGAAGTTGGGCCGAACTGAGATTTGTCAACAACCTCAAATCCCTTCCCCCTGAGCATAAGGATAACCATCTGCGATAGCAGCGCTCCCTCGGTGTCAATCTTTGACCCGACGACTATTGGACCTTTGCCAACTTCATCTTGCCTGCTACATCCTGATGCTGCAACTGCCAGCAATACTAGAAAGCTCAATAGTAAAACCAAAACCTTATTCATGGTATCACCTCCAATGTTTTTTATTTGGATTAGATAGAATAATAACTATGTAGTTTACATAGTCTTCTTTCTGTTGTCAAAAATATCATCATATTTGTTTAGATAGAAATAGAAAGAGTTATTATGGAAAATGATAGAACCCGCTTCTTCTAAAGAAGAGTATGTGTTAAAAGTAAAGGGATCAAATCCCAGTTAAATAGGCTGCGCCCCAGTGGAATATGCTCCGCATTCCACCCCAGTATGATAGTTCCTACCTACGGGGCACCGCGCTGCGGCATCTTCGACAGGTGGGATAAATCTTTTTTTGACAATTGTTAGCTAGTAAATTGTTTCGGGAAATATGAAATGAAGGGCTTTGCCCCGACCACAGAAAGCCACGGCTTTTGTTCCTAGCTTTTGTGGTCGGGTTTACGGTCGGAATGTCGTGCCATTAAGTCCCACCGTTCGCGAAGCGAATCGGCGAAACTAAGTAGTGCCACGGGCTTGCCCGCCGTGTTTCTGGTGGGCTTGCCCGTGGGACTCCACAGGCGTCACGGATAATGAGTGGTGTGAATTTCTCTTTCAGCAGCCAGAGATTGATGAGGTGAATTTTTGGCAGCAGGCCTTTCGGCGACGTGAATCATGAAAGCATCGCAGGCCGTCAATATCTTTCTCGATTTTGCCAAATTTAATGCAGATATCGAAGAAAAATAATGAAAATTACTAAAAAACTCTTGACAAACTCTCTAAGGTTAAATAACACTTTGTATCAAATTAAGAAATGGTGTTTCGTATTAAGAAATAAATTTCCATGCTGACTAAAATATGAATGGTATCGTTACACTTCAAGGCTCAAAACCAACTAACCTTGTCCAAGCCATTGAAAGAGCATCTTTGATTCTCGACGTACTTGGGCAAAGTTCTCAAGGGATAAGCGTTAAAGATTTATCTGCTGAAGTCGATCTTCCAAAAGGAACAACCCATCGCCTCCTCTCATCACTCGCCTATTTTGGCTATGTCCAGCAAGATTCAAAGACCAGACATTACTCCTTGGGATTTAAACTGGTAGAGCTTGGGAACTGTCTCCTGAATCAGCTTGATTTACGGACAGAGGCCAAACAGTTTCTGGCAGACCTTGCAAAGAGAACTCAAGAGACAGTTCACCTGGTGATCCTCGATAAAAATGAAGTCCTCTATATGGATAAAGTAGAATCAGATGATAATCCCAGCGGTCTTCGTATGGCATCAAGAGTGGGCTCGCGAACCCTGGCGCATAGCTGTGCAGTGGGGAAAGTCCTTTTAGCCCATCTTTCGGAGGAAGAATTAGACGAGTTTATAAAAGGTGCAGGGCTACCTAAGATAACGGAGAATACCATTAGCGATCCCATCCGGCTCAAGGAGCACCTGAAATTAGTACGATCCCAGGGATACGTTGTCGATGATGAGGAGAACGAGAAGGGTATTCGATGCGTTGCCGCTCCTATCCGCAATGAAATAGGCAGGGTTGTAGCTGCGACCAGTATTTCAGGCCCAGCCATTAGGATTACTCGAAAAAGAATCCAGGAATCATTAAAGCGTGATATCATAGAGACCGCCTTGAAAATTTCTCGGAAACTGGGTTTTCAAGAAGGAGGATAGTGAGAGTAGTTAATTTCCCCACTTATTGCAGGTTGTCTTGGGGTTAGCAAGGAAGTACCCACAGGGATTGTTTTTGAATGTGATTGTCTGTAATTGGTTAACGTTATTCGGTCCATGGGGGACTGAATATAAAAATAAAGGAGGTTGCGTTATGAAAAAGTTATCATTGTTTCTTTTTGTTTTCCTTTGTGCCGGGGGTTTGCTCTTCTCTGGGTTGCAAGTGGAAGCGGACGCAAAGGGTAAGGTTTTCCTCTTTAAGTACGCCAATACCCAGTCGCCAAAACATCCACGCACCAAGTCAATGCTCTTCTTCAAAGACCATCTAGAGAAAGCCTCTAATGGAAAAATAGAGGTAGAAATTTTCCACTCCGGAGTTCTCGGGAAGGAGGCTGAGGTACTGGATATGGTGAAAATTGGCACGGTACAAGGGTGTCGCGGCGGTCTATTTGAAAGGGCGAACAAAAAATTCTTACTCTACACCCTTCATTTCCTCGTCGAAGACGCCGAACAGGTCTTGAAGGTGATAAGAAGCCCAATGGGCGAAACTATCAATAGAGATGCTTTGAAAAATGGCTTTCATATTCCTGCAACGGGAGTTGCAGGCGGATTTAGAAATATTACCAGTAATGTAAAGCCAATTACAACACCGGCAAACCTTAAGGGATTGAAGATGCGCACTCCACCAATTGACATGACCATCAAAACCTTCAAGGCCATTGGTGCCAGTCCTCAACAGGTAGCCTACACGGAAACCTATATGGCCCTTAAAACAGGGGTGGTAGACGCTCAGGAGAATCCTTTTTCAAACACCGTAGATATGAAGTTTTATGAGGTTCAGAAATACCTCTCAGTTGTTAATTGGCAGCTCCATCCGGATCCCTTTTATGTCAATCCGGCTTGGTATAACAGCCTTCCAGATGATCTGAAGTCAGTTTTTGATGCAATAGCACAGGCAACGTTAATTTACAGTGATACGATCTGGCTCAATTCCGAAAACGGATATTACTATTTCCTCAAAGATAAACTCAAGACAAACACGATATCCAAGGAGGGTCGTAAGCTCTTTGTTAAAAAAGTAAAGCCTGTATGGCAGTATTATGTTGATGAGGGCTTCTTCACGTGGGATGATATAAACAAAGTCATCGCTATCGCTCAAGAAAAATAAGACTGAAGGGCTTTAGGAAAGACTTGACAGAAGAAGGCGCTGAGTTTACGCTTTCAACGGTTGGCTCAGCGCTTTCGACTAATTATCAAGATTACAAAAGGATTGGCGTGAACATGAAAGGTATTCAACGGTTTAATAGAATACTGTTGGTCATACTTGAGTGTATTATCACATTTTTTTTCTCTATTATCCTCATGCTTACCGTTGTCCTGGTTGTATTGAGGTATGGATTTAACACAGCGATAATTGGTGGGAATGAGGCCATGGAGTACCTCTTTATTTACACTACTGCCATTGGAGCTGCGGTTGCCCTTGGAAAAAGGGAACACATTAAGATCACGTACTTTGTCGATAGATTGCCTTTTGCGATGAAAAGTGTTCTAAACGTTGTGGACCTAATTCTGATCGGGTTTATCAACGGGGTTATGGTCTGGTACAGCATCCCCTGGATAAAATCGGTTGGCTCATTTGAATCACCTGTGTTGAGGATTCCAAACAGGATTGTCCAAGCCAGTGTTCCCATTGGCTGCAGTCTTGTGATTTTGTGTTGCCTATGCCTTATTGTCACTGACATTTTTGAGAAAAAACAGGGAAGGCTTTCAGGATAACGCATGACTACCTTGCTTATAAGTCTCGGAATTTTTCTCATCCTCGGAATCCCCATTGCCTATTCTTTGGGCTTATCAAGCTTTCTGTATTTTGTTATCTACCACCCTGAGCTTCTCCCGATCCTGCCACAGAGGCTCTACTCCGGAATGGATTCTTATGCCATGGTTGCGCTTCCTCTTTTCGTTCTTATGGGTTTACTCATGAACGAAGGAGGTATCACAAAGCGTCTTATCGACTTCAGTCTTATTTTCGTGGGAAGGTTACGTGGGGGATTGGGTGCGGTTAATGTCCTCGCGAGCATGATCTTTGGGGGTATATCCGGTTCATCGGTATCCGACACAGCTTCGATAGGCGCTGTTCTCATTCCCGAGATGACAAAAAAAGGCTACACGCCGCAGTTTGCCAGTGGAATTACTGTGGCCTCTTCAACGATGGGAATGATCATCCCACCGAGTGTACCTATGGTTATCTACGCATTTGTGTCTGGAGCCTCCGTAGGAAAACTTTTTTTGGGTGGGGTATTTCCCGGGCTCATAATTGGATTTTTGATGCTGGGCATTACGCTGATGATTTCTCAGTGGAGAAAGTATCCGAAGGAGGAAGTAACACTTACAAAAAAGGAAGTATTTAACCGGATTGAGCGTGCAATTCTTGCTCTGATTATGCCTATTTTTGTTGTCGGCGCAGTGGTTATCGGTATAGCCACCGCAACTGAATCCGCGGGGATTGGTGCATTGTATGCATTTGTTGTTGGTTATTTCATTTTCCGAGGGGTAAACCTAAAAATAATTCCATCTCTTTTGAAGACCTCAATCTCGACCAGTGCACAAGTCATGATCATTATTGCCCTCTCTAAACTCTATATATGGATTTTGGTCATTGAGCATATCCCCCAAGCGGTTGCGAGTTTCGTATCAGGATTCGATCTTCCAGTATTCTTCATTCTGCTTGTTATTAGTGTTATAATTCTGATTACCGGGACCTTCGTGGACGTCAGCCCGGCAATCCTCCTTTTAACCCCGGTTTTTCTTCCTGCTGTGACGTCCCTTGGGGTTTCGTCTATCCAGTTCGGCGTCATCCTAATCACCGGATTGGCAATTGGGCTTGTTACTCCCCCTGTGGGTATGTGTTTAAATGTCGCCTCTGCCATATCTAAACTTGGCATAGGTACCATATTCCGCGCGGCTATGCCTTTTTCATTGGCTAATGTTATTACGTTAATCTTAATCACGTTAATCCCACCCATTACTATGTGGCTTCCTTCTGTACTGATGGAATAATTCGGATAAACTTAGATATTTTAGGAGGATAAAAAATGGAAATTAGAAATGCAATCCATCCAGAACATGCGAAACAGTTTTCAACAGAGGAACTTCGCGAACATTTTCTCATTCAAGAGATATTCAAGTTGGATGCGGTCAAATTGGTATACAGTTATTATGACAGACTCATAGTTGGGGGTATCTGCCCAACAGGATCTTTAACCCTTACCGTTGATGAAAAAGTCATAGGGGCATCCTATCTTCTTGAAAGGCGGGAGATGGGTGTTATTAATGTGGGTGCAAACGGAACAGTTTCTGTGGATGGAACACTCTATGAGCTGGAATCAAGAGACGGCCTTTATATTGGAATGGGCTCCAAGGAAGTTATATTTTCGAGTGCGGACAAGAATAATCCCGCGAAGTATTATCTCAATTGCGCTCCAGCCCACAAAGCGTATCCAGCAGAGAAAATAGCATTCAAAGAGGCAGAGCCTCTCCACCTTGGTTCAATCGAGAAGAGTAACGAAAGAACGTTATACAAATACATTCACCCAGATGGGGTAAAGAGCTGTCAGATAGTTATGGGCATGACGATTCTGGAACCAAACAATATATGGAACACTATGTCAGCCCATACTCATCAAAGACGAATGGAAGCGTATTTATATTTTAATATTCCCGGAGACGATGTTGTCTTTCACTTCATGGGAGAACCCGAGGAGACAAGACATATTGTTGTCCGTAATGAAGAGGCTATACTCTCCCCAAGCTGGTCTATTCATTCCGGAGCTGGTACCCAGAACTATACCTTTATTTGGGGAATGGCTGGAGAGAATCAAACCTTTACAGATATGGATGACGTTTCCATGTCAATATTAAAATAAAGAAAATCAAGGAGCAAAGAAAAATGATACTTGACCAATTTAATTTATCAGGAAAGGTAGCAATCGTCACTGGATGCAGTACCGGCTTGGGACAGGGAATGTCCTATGGGCTTGCTGAAGCCGGGGCTGATATCGTGGGAATTGATTATGTCAATTCCCCTGAAACTAAGGCAACCATCGAAGGCATGGGAAAAAGATTCTTGGAAATCAAGGCCGATCTTTCGGACCTTGAACCTGTTGAGGGCATAATTCAGAGAACAGTGGAAACCTTCGGAAAATTAGATATCCTGGTCAATAATGCCGGAATCATCCGCCGTGCCGATGCCATTGAGTTCACAGAAAAGGACTGGGATGATGTGATGAATATAAACATCAAAACACTCTTTTTCTTGAGTCAGGCAGCGGCAAAACAGTTTATCAAACAGGGAACCGGAGGAAAGATCATTAACATTGCATCCATGCTTTCTTATCAGGGAGGTATCCGTGTTCCTTCCTATACTGCCAGCAAAAGTGGTGTTATGGGTGTTACCCGGCTAATGGCAAATGAATGGGCAAAACATAATATCAATATAAATGCCATTGCCCCAGGCTGGATGGCAACCAATAACACGGCACCTCTTCGGGCTGACCCGGTAAGAAGCAAAGATATTCTGGGTCGAATCCCTGCTGGACGATGGGGTACACCAGATGATTTAAAGGGTGCTGCCGTGTTTTTAGCATCAGATGCCTCAAACTATGTGAATGGTTACACAATAGCTGTTGACGGCGGTTGGTTAACCCGCTAACAAGCGGTTCTGTAGAAAGCTCTTTTTAGGGAAATCATTTTTCTGGCGATTGGGTGTGTTCAAAAATCAATAGATTTACAGGAATGACAGTGAGGATAAGAGAGGGGCTGCTCCAATTTCTCGGAAATGATAACACATCAAGGAGGTCTCTGTTCAATGAATGAGGTGCTTGAGAAAATAGGTGAGCTGGGACTTGTTCCAGTTGTAAAGATTGAGAGACCTGAAGATGCCCTTTCTCTTGGGAAGTCACTCATTGATGGCGACCTCCCTATTGCGGAGATCACCTTTAGGACTGCTGCCGCAGAGACGGCGATAAGGACCCTTACCCAGGAACTGCCGGAGCTTTTGGTAGGCGCAGGAACGGTACTTTCTGTTGAACAGGTGAAAAAAGCAATTTCCGCAGGTGCCCAGTTCATAGTTTCGCCAGGCTTCAACCCAGAGGTTGTGGATTATTGTGTGGATAATCGCATCTGTGTGACCCCAGGCCTCAACACCCCAACACAGATTGAGATGGCCTTGGAGAGAAGACTTGAGGTCGTAAAGTTTTTTCCTGCTGAAGCCTCAGGGGGATTAGAGCTCCTCAAGGCTATAGCAGCACCATACAGCGGGATACAATTCATTCCCACAGGGGGGATCAACAAGGAAAATCTCAATTCATATCTATCCTACAGCAGGGTACATGCCTGTGGCGGAAGCTGGATGGTAAAGGCTGATCTCATCTCTTCAGGCAAATTTAACGAGATTACCAGACTTTCAAGAGAGGCAGTCTCCACAATGCTTGGCTTTGAGTTACAACATCTGGGCATTAACGAGGAAAGCAGAGAAACAGCCCTTGCGTCTGCAACCTTTCTTTCAAATCTCTTTTATTTCCCTGTAAAGGAAGGAACACGTTCGTTTTTTGTGGGTTCAGGTTTTGAGGTGACCAAAAGCCGGTTTACAGGAAAGAATGGCCATATTGCAGTCTCTACAAACGATATATACAGGGCTAGTGCCTATTTGAAGAGGAAGGGTGTTTCGATCCTTCCAGAGACTGAAAAAGACAGTGATGGTACACTTAGGGCAGTTCATATAGGCAAAGAGGTGTCAGGATTTGCAATCCATCTTGTGCAAAAATAAAGCCTGAAGGAGTAAAGAATGCAGAGGTATATAACCTTTGGTGAGATAATGTTACGGCTCAAGCCCCCGGGATTCGAGAGATTCTTACAAAGCCCTGTTTTCGAGGCTACCTTTGGAGGGGGCGAGGCAAATGTAGCTGTTGGCCTTGCGAGATTTGGCATGAACGTGGCATATGTTTCGGTGATACCTGACAACGCGATTGGGGAGGCATGCATACAAGAGCTGAGAAAGCATGGAATTGATACATCACTTATTACAAGAAAAGGAAACAGGTTGGGCGTTTATTTCCTTGAACCCGGAGCAAATCAGAGACCTTCAAGGGTCATCTACGATAGGCTTGGCTCTGCTATTGCAGAGGCACGACCTGGCGATATTGACTGGGATAGAGTATTTGACGGTGCCACCTGGTTCCATATTACAGGAATTACACCTGCACTTTCTCTGTCAGCTTCGGAGCTGTCCCTTGAGGCAGTAAAAAAGGCAAAGGAGAAAGGACTAACAGTTTCATGCGATCTCAATTTCAGAAAAAAACTCTGGAAGTACGGAAAGCCTGCTCCAGAGGTTATGGGTGAGCTTGTTAAATACATTGATATTGCCATAGGAAATGAGGAAGACTGTCAGAAGTCCCTGGGAGTGGGGGTAGAACTCGATGTAAAATCAGGAAAGCTCGACCCTGAAAAATATAGGGAATTAACCGATAAAGTGCTCGAGCTGTTTTCAAACATCAAAAAAATTGCTCTTACCATGCGTGAAAGCCATTCTGCAGACTATAATAGTTGGTCAGCGGTGCTCAATAATAGATCTGAATTTTCCGTCTCTCGAAAGCATGAAATCCATGATATAGTTGACAGGGTGGGCTCGGGTGATACCTTTGCAGCAGGCCTTATATACGGCCTCAACAACCTGGACACCGACAGAAAGGCCCTGGAATTAGCCACTGCGGCATCCTGTCTGATGCATGCGATATCAGGCGATCTTCCCCTGGTCTCGTTAGATGAGGTAACAAGCCTGGTTGGGGGTGAGGCATCAGGCAGAGTACAGAGATAGCTTGCTGAAATAAACGCTCTGAGCCTTTATCTTTGCACCTTTTTTTATTTTGATCTCCCCTTATGTCCTTCCAGAAAAATACCATCCATACTATCCTTTGATGTTGTATTTGTTTCCTTGCCTCGTCTCTTACATCTCCAAAACCTTTTGCCAAATCAAGGGGTCAACTGGGATCCCTTTCTCCCTATTTAGCTTTCGTGTCACAAGCGTCCTCTCTCCAGGGTAATATACCCTTTCGTTCTCGCCTGAAGGAGTATTGCCATGAATAAAATATATTATTTCCTCTATAACGTTATCAGCAAAACTCGATCCATGAAGATCTATACTACCAAAACAAATGAACACCTGTGAGACCCCATATTCTTCTTCTAATTCCCCTAACATAGAGGTGGAACGTCCTTTTGAAAGAAGAGCCGTGAGTAAATCAAGCATAATTGAGAGCCCTGACCCCTTCCAGTATCCAATAGGCAGTGGTCTGCGGGATTTGATGATTTCATCTGGGCTACATGTTAGATTCCCTTTATAATCAAACCCTCCATATACAGGGAGCATTTCCCTGTTCCTCA
>JAFDDS010000292.1 GCA_019310745.1 Deltaproteobacteria bacterium
CTCACAATCATTTCTTTAATCTGTTCAAAGACCTGGTTGCTGAGGTTTTCTCTCTTTAGGCTCCTTATTGGAAAGGGATCCAATCTCTTTGAATGTGTTTCCTGTTTTTCCATAACGTTAGGCACTTATAACCCTGGCCCAGACCTGGCCTATAATCTTAATAGACTTATCAAAGCACCTATCGCACTATAGACTTAACGGTCTAATTTAAGCTCGTCACGCCAGGGCGGGCTTTAAGTACTTTAGGCACTTTATTTACCGAAGGTACTGCCTCGCAATAGTTGTTTGTAGTACCTCGTGAGTCCCTCCACCATAAAGCAGGAAGCGATTATCACGGTAGTATCTCTGCACATTTTATATTCCATTGAATACCCATAGGCGCCGAAAACCCTTGTGGCCTCATCTGCAGCAGAGCATGCAGATTCAGTTGCAAAATATTTTGCCATAGAGGCCTCATTAAGACAGGGAATGTTGTTATCAATGAGATGAGTAACCTTATAAGACATGAGGTGGCCAGCCTCTAAGTTGATTGCCATATTAGCTATTTTTGCCTGGATGAGCTGGTATGTTCCTATGGGTCTACCGAATTGTACCCTTTCTTTACAGTATCTGATGGAATCATCCATTGCAGCGCGATGTAAGCCCAGGGCAAGACAGGCAGTCATGACCCTGATTTCTGATAGGATAGTTAACAGAACATCAAGCCCTTTCCCCAGTTCTCCTAACATGTATTCAGGAGGAACGTGGCAATTGTTGAAATAGATCTCCGACATCTGAGTTGTTCTGGTACCCAGCATATCGAATTTTTTACTGTGGGAGAAACCAGGCGTGTCGCTTGGAATAAAGACAAACATGAGCCCTTTTAATCCTTTATCTGGATCAGTCTGCGTAAGCACAGTATGGAAATGACCTACTGGTCCACTTGTAGACCATGTCTTCATTCCATTAATAACCCATCCATTGTGAGTCTTTGTAGCCCGGGTTCTGACATTGCTAAGGTCTGAACCTGCCTCTGGCTCTGTAAGCTGAAAGGCTCCAATCTTTTCACCTCGTAGAGCAGGGCGCAGATATTTTTCATGCATTTCCTTTGTGCCATAGCGATAAAGCCCATCTGTGGCCATAAGACATTGCATGGCTGTCGTGGCACCCAAACTCAACAGACCCCGCGCCAATTCCTCAACGGTGATACAATAAAGTGTTGTGTTTCCCCCTGAACCACCAACTTTTTTGGGATATCGTATCCCCAGAATACTCATATCAGCAATCTTTTTGAATAGGTCATATGGAAAGTTACCGCTTTCATCATGCTCCCTGGCAACAGGAATTACCTCCTCATCCACAAATTTTGCTATGATCTTTCTTAAAAGCTTTTCTATGTCTGAACGTAACATTATGCCCCCTGCCTCATCCTTCTCTCACTCATTGCTTTGCTCAGTGTTGGGACAACTTCGTGAAGGTTGCCAACGATACCCCAATCAGCTACCTCAAAGATAGGGGCTCTTTCATCTGTGTTAATAGCAATAATATACCGTGAGCTAAGCATGCCAGCCCTATGCTGGATAGCACCAGATATCCCGCATGCAATATAGAGCTCTGGCCTGACTGTCTGGCCTGTTTGTCCTACCTGTCTTTCTGCCGGCAGCCATCCCTCTTCAATAACCATTCGAGTCCCAGCCACTTCTCCGCCTAGAACCTCTGCAAGGGAAAAAAGAGATTGCATTCCCTTCTCTGATCCCACACCTCTTCCACCGGCTATAATTACCTTGGCATCACACAGGTTAATATCCCCTTTATTTTCCCTGACCATCTCCAGAATCCTGGTGAGGATATCTTTAGTAATTAAATTTACTTCCTTCTTGGTTATCCTGCACTTAGATGGGCGAGCTTTCCTTTTGGTCTCCATAACACCTGGTCTCACCGTTGCCATTTGGGGCCTGCTATACGGTGTTTTTATAGTTGCCATAACGTTTCCCCCAAAGGCAGGCCTTGTTTGCAGGAGAGAGCCATCATCCGGATCTATGGTCAACTCTGTGCAGTCTGCGGTCAGCCCAAGATTAAGCCTCATTGAGACTCTTGGTGCAAGATCGCGTCCAATTGCTGTTGCACCAATCAGAAAGATATTGGGTTTATGCTCTAAGACTATTTCAGAGATAACCTTTGCATAGGGGTTTGTCTGATAACGGGCAAGTAGTTTATGTTGGGCACAATAGATGTTGCGGGCACCAAATTCTTTTAGCTCTTCAGTTTCATGGTCAACCTTATAGCCCAAAAGCACAGCTGATAGCTCCTGATTAAGTTGTTTGGCAAGGGATTGACCAAGACCTAATAATTCAAAGGTGACTCTGCTGATAGCTCCATCCCTTTGTTCAGCGAATACCCATATACCTTTGAAGTCACTGAAATCTGGTATCTCCCTCTCTTTGATATCCGAGCTTATTGCCTCTACCTTACAGGCATCTATGCATGCACCACAGGCTGTACATCTATTATTTAAATATGCCTTTCCGTCTTTTACCTCTACCCCTTCATATGGACAGATCATGATTAATTACTATAGCCATGGAAACTCCCGCTAAAAAAAATGAAGAATTAAATCTGATATCAGTTATTCGGTTAAGCTACTCGTTTCGTCTAATGTCAGTCGGTTGCGTCACTCTTTGCTAGCTGAACTAAGGCGAGAATTTTTTATTTGCTTTTCGACTTTATCGATAACCGCTCTACGAATTCCGATACCAGCCGCACAACCGGAAACGTATAACTCAACCATAATCTCACTTCGTTTTGCACGTCACTAAATGGACCCTGTCAACTAAAACAAGATTATTAGCTAGCAAATCGTTGCTCTCAGATAAAATGCTTTTCATGAAGCCTGTCAATGAGTTGATTAACTACTTCTTTGTTATCTCCTTTTAGTATCTCGCCCTCTCTTTTGGTTTTTGGGGAAAACGTCTTTATAACCTTTGTCAGTGAGCCACCTAAGCCTATTTCTTGGACAGTTACGCCTAAATCTGCTGCATCCCAGATTTTTATTTTTGCCTTGTCTTTGCAGGCGTTGATCAAGAGGTCAATCTTTGGATATCTGGGGGTGTTCATTTCTCCTATAACACTAATCAGGGCAGGAAGAGGAGATTCAATTCTTTCATAGCCGTCTTCTAATGCCCTTCGCACGATTATTTTCTTTTCGCTCATTTCTTCTATCTTTTTAACATAGGTAAGCTGGGGCAGGCCTAAAAATTCTGCTAACTGTGGGCCTATCTGAGCTGTATCTCCATCAATGGCTTGTCTCCCGCAGATAATCAAATCGTATCCCTTTAATTTCCTTATTGCCGTTCCAAGGGTAAAGGAGGTCGCCCATGTATCCGCACCGCCAAAATTTATATCTGTAAGCAATATCCCTTCATCTATCCCCATCCCCATTGCCTCTGATATGGCATCTATGGTCTGGGCAGGGCCCATGGAGATGGCAATAGTCTTTCCGCCAAAGTCCTTTTTTAAGGTAATTGCTAACTCGATTGCATGCCTATCATCAGGGTTGATAATGCTTTCTACCCCTTCTCTGATAAGACTACCGGTCTTTGGATCAAGTTTTATCTCTGTTGTATCGGGCACTTGTTTTATTAGTGTTACTATGTTCATGTAATAATTCCTGAAAAAGTTAATGATATAATTTTTTAGCCCAGATCCCCTTTGAAAGGTCTGGTTCGACACAGCAAAATGTTGCCGGGGATAAAAACATCCCGTCTGTAAGGAAATGGTTTGCTCAGCAGAATTAAAGCAATTTTTTTCCTTATCGACATCATTTTTTGAATTCCGGTTTTCTTTTTTGCAGAAAGGCAGAGATACCTGCATCGGTGCAGGCAATCTCGGCAGATCCTTGATACCCAATTTCTAGGGCCTCACTCAAAGAATTAGCCGCAGCACCTGCTCCGATTATAGCTATTTCTTTTGGGACAGGGCGAGTAGGCTTGGTAAATAAAGGGTTAAATGATGAAGGGTATAATTTTGTTTCCTGGTTCATGAATTTTTTCCTATAT
>JAFDDS010000293.1 GCA_019310745.1 Deltaproteobacteria bacterium
ATTTGTTGGGGTGATAAAAGAAATTCCAGGCTCTTTATCAAAAGGAAGGTATTTTGAAATAGAAAAAAGAATGATGGAATTCTCAAAAGCAATTCAAATACCCATGAGCTATCTCGATCTGGTGATGTGGTATAAAGAAACAGGAGAGATATTTAAATAGATATGAGCAAATTTTTACCTTCCTTTTTACACCCTAACAGCCTCCTTTCTTTCGCTAACCGTCTCCTCTCCTCATCTCTTATCTCATGTCTCAATAGCTTTACTACCTTGGGCTCGGAATCCGATGCCTTGACAAACTCTACATCTATGGTATTATAAAATTATAACATTCATATTTTCTTAATTTCAAACCTTGTCAAAAAAATATAAGGGGAATTCTTATGGAACTTGTCAGGATCAAAAGACATTATCAGATTACCCTTCCAGTTGGTCTTCGTAAAAAACTTAATATTGACATTGGCGACTATGTGGAAGTGGAGAATAAAAATGGCGACATAGTTATGCGCCCGGTTAAAGTGGTCCATCCGGACCAGGAGTATTTTTATACCAGAGAGTGGCAAGAAGGAGAGGCGCAGGCAGACAAAGACATCGCCAAAGGTGATGTGGTTGGTCCTTTTGATAATATCAAGGACGGCCTGAAAGCCCTTAAAAAGGCCAAAATATGAAGCTACTCTTTACTAAAAATTTTGTCCGAGAGTACCGTAAACTGCCCCAGCAAATTCAAAAAGCAACCGACAAACAGTTGGAACTTTTTTTATCTAATCCGCAACACCCATCTTTAAGCATAAAAAAAATGCAGGACCCCAGAAATATCTGGGAAGGCCGCGTAACAGAGTCATACCGTTTCACCTTTCAAATTGAACAAGACACTTATATTTTAAGAAAAGTCGGAACCCATGATATGTTAAAAAAGCCTTAATCGAATTTAGGGGCTTCGCTCCCTATTTAGACAGAGTTGAACAGCAGGTTATCCCTGAAATGTACTGGAAACCGGCACTCCTGTTTCTAACATTTCTTGGGGGCTACCATAGATGGGAGTTTCCAGAGGTTATATTTTGAGCCTTCACCAGAGGGGAAAGTTGTACTCTGATTGAAGGCTTTTTTCTTTTTGGACGGAGGCTGATTGGATAAAGAGTTAAGAGCAGACTTGATAATCATATGAATTTCCATTTAGACTATAGAAGGACCTGCGCCAGACCAAGAAAGGGAATATTATACCCTTAGAATTCAAGAAATACTTATTTAATTATACCCCCATTCGCTGTTAATCCATATTAGCATTCTGCCCCTTGAATGTATTGAGCTTCCCCATTTGGAGTATTACCTTTATTTCTCAAAAGTGGTATTTTTTTTCCCAATATATAACCTTTAATACCCAATATTCCAAATCTCATTTTAGTGCGCTTAGAGCTAACCCCTTTAAAATAAAAAACAAATTCTCTAACTAATTGATTTTGCATGATTTTTGCATAAAATACTTGATATCAGCTATGTTCCTTGCTGTGATGTAACCTTTTTTCAGCGATCACTCTGGAGGCGAAGAGGTGAGGAGCTTGACAGAAAAGTCAATGGTTGATAGAAACACAGAATAACCTTCCCTTTTATGAGCTCTTTTTGTAACTGATTATGAAAATTGGAGGAAGGTGCTTCATTGCCTGCCAGGACAGTGAACATGCCGAAATTTGGGGGGAATTCTAACCCATGAAAAAGCCAAACCCATCTACCCTATTTCTTCTTTTTCTTTCCTTTTTATTCATGTTATCCTTCTGGAGCTGTGCCGGAAAACCTGCAAGCCCTCTCTATGTGAAAGATGGCAAAGAATACGGCAAGGTGCGTGGAACCTTCAGGCACCGCTGGTGGAATTACTATGAACGGGCCCTCTCGTATGCTGAGGGTGAATTTTACAAAGAGGCCATCGAGGATCTAAAGGAATCTATTCGGCAGCGGGCTGAAGATCAAAGGATGGCTCGCACCTATGGCATGCACTTTATCGATTACTTCCCTCATAGGGAGCTGGGAGTCACCTATTACCATCTGGGAAGATATGAAGATGCCAAAGAAGAACTGGAGACGTCTCTTTCAACGGCAGATACTGGGAAGGCCAAATTCTATTTAAATATGACACGAAAGGTATTAATAGAGACATCAAAGGCGGACACTGCTCCTCCAACTATTAATGTTACTTCGGTTTCCAGAGGAGACATAACAAATAGTTTTAAATTAAAGGTGCAGGGAGAGGTTGAGGACGACTCCTATGCTCATACAATAGCCATAAACGAAGTCCCTGTATTTATTGAACTGTCCGCAAAAAAGTTGCCTTTCTCTAAGGAAATAAGATTAAAAAAAGGTTTAAATGAAATAAAGATAAAGACCAGTGACCTTCTTGGCAAGGTTACAGAGAAAAGTGTAAAGGTTTTTGCCGATCATTAAATATTAAAAATTATATCGATGGACAGGAGGTAGGAGAAAACAAAATTGTCTTAAATGGTGCCCTTGCTGATGTGACAGGAATGACGACGCTTACAATTAACGACCAGGTTCTTGCATATAATAAAGAGCGGGAGGTAGAGTTTACATTTGCCGTTGATTTAAAGGAGGGAAAAAACAGGATAGCTCTTGCTGCCACAGATGTTGCGGGTAATACGACTACGGGAGAACTTAACCTCACCTATGTTCCGCAACTTGCTAATAAAGAAAAGCCTCTCTTTAATATTACTGCTTCAAATACACCCAATAGCCAGGAACCGATCCTCCTTGCCTTTAATGGTACAGGGATTCTTGATACCGGCCAGAACTACCTTTATGGCACTTCCTATGCAAAGAAACCGGAATCAGCTATTAGGCTCAACTTCAAAGACCTTACCGATACACAGACTGTCTATTTTGACATTATCTATATCGATGGCAGTGCGACTGGAACAAATACAATTACATCTGTAACAGTCAATGGTTCCCCGTTGCTTATCATACCTGGTAGAACTATCTACTTTAACCAACTTATTGAACTGAAGGAAGGGGAAAATAAGCTTACGATTGAGGTAAAGGATACGAGAGGAAATACTGTATCCAAAATGGTTACAATTGTCCGCGAAGTTTCGAGGGTACATCAGATTGGCTCCAGGATGAGTCTGGCCATCCTCCCCTTTGAAATAAAGGGAGAGATGTCCTTAGCTACCAGTATTGTCTTTGATAACCTTGTGAGCGCCTTTCTAAACCAGAATCGCTTTAATATTGTAACCAGAGGCGATGA
>JAFDDS010000294.1 GCA_019310745.1 Deltaproteobacteria bacterium
GACAGTTTTGATAAATCTCCTAAGTCGAACAGCAAAGCCCTCTTTTCAAAAAGGAATGGGATAAAAAGACCGGGATCTGAAAAAGAGTCATTTATCAATTTTGGATGAAAAGATGGTTTCATAGCTATTTTTCCTTGAAGAAAGGTTGCACATCTGTTAATTACTTTCAATCAAAAAAAATAAAACTCTACAGGTTTTTAAATTATGGCAAAAAAGAAAACAACCAGAAAAGAGCTCCTTAAAAAGGACGATGAATTTATTAGCCTTTCCAACAGATTTTTTCAGTACGTTTCTACTCATGGGAAACAAATTAAATACTTGACTGTAAGCGTAGTGATTATTATTGCCGTTGTTATTGGCATTAGTCTTTATTTCAAGCATTTAAATAAAAAGTCTTTGGCTGCCTATAACCTGGCCTATACAAACTTGGTGTCAGATTCTTCCTCCGACATAAGTGAAGATACTATTAACAAATCGATCGAGGAACTAGATAGTCTCATAAAAAAATATGGCTGGACAAAAATGGCTACACTGGCCATCCCCCAACTAGCCTACCTAAAATTTGGTCAGGGGAAATATGATGAGGCTATATCACTCTATCAAACGTATTTAAAAAAAGATAAATCTGCTTCTATTTACCATTTAATGACCCATTTTGGCCTCGCTGCTGCATATGAAGCTAAAAACGAGCATCAATCAGCCATACAACATCTTAAAAAAATAATTGATGACGAAAATAATTTTCTTAAAGAAGAGGCTATGTTTTCTCTTGGTAGGCTCTATGCCCTGAGCGGTCAGCAAGAAATGTCAAAAAAAACCTTTAGAGACTTTGTAAATCAATTCAAGGAATCAGCTTTGGTTCCGCTGGCAAAGGCAAATTTGGCAAAATAATCTAAAAGAAGGAGGAAGCAAATGAAAAAAACATATCTGGCTCTATCATTGCTGTTGGTTGCATTTTTCCTACCAGCATCATTATCGGCTTTTGAACTCGGGGCACGAGGCTACTACTGGTTCCCCTCGCTTGATGGGAATGTAAAAGTGGATGAAACCAGCATTATCGGCACAACAATTGATTTTGAAAAGGACCTCGGAATTGAGGATGAGAATTATCCATCCATTGAGGTTTTCCTTGGAGGTGGCAGGCATCATCTGGCTTTGGCATATACAGACATTGACTATTCAGGCAAAAAAACACTCACAAAGCAGATTATTTTTAATGGAGAAATTTATAGTGCCACATCCCTGGTAGAGTCCTCAATTGAATACAGAGTGATGGATCTTTATTATCAATATGATTTTTTAAATCTGGAAAATGTAGGGGCCGGATTTTCTTTAGGTGCTGTTTTCCAGATCAAATATTTTGATGGTGAGGTAGGTTTGAAGACCACAGGAATTGATGAAAAAGAAGACTTCACCCTTCCTATCCCTATGATTGGACTAAATCTGCATATAGGGATGCTCGCCAATATCCTTGAGGCCAGGTTAAGGGGAACTGCTATCGGTTACGCAGGAAATACAATATATGAGCTCATGGCTGATATATCATGGACCCCCCTCCCCTTCTTAGATATTCATGGCGGTTATAAAACTTTTGTCATAGATATAGATGAGGATGATGTCATCTTTGACTATGATATGTCTGGTCCTTTTGTCGCGGTTACTGTAAGTTTTTAGTGCTTATTGGGGGCTTTAAAAGCCCCCTTTTCAGCTCAAACCCTTCCTTGAGTCTTATTTCCATAAATACCTCAACCCCCTATCTGTAATCTCCTTATATATTAGAGGAATCCATTTCTCCTTATCGAAAAGTGGTTACAAGCAATGTGGCATTTTGGCTTTTCCCTTGACATCCCACCATCCTTTTCACATACTTTTTGCAGATAACAAATAACGGTGTTCTCACTATAATAGAGACATGAAAAATACTCTCACTTTTATCATGGCCGGTGGAAGAGGCGAAAGGCTTATTCCCCTTACACTGGACAGGGCGAAGCCGGCAGTTCCCTTCGGTGGTATCTATAGGCTTATAGATCTGACCCTGAGTAACTGCATAAATTCACAACTATATAAGATAATTGTTCTCCCTCAATATAAATCACAATCACTCACGGATCATCTGGAAGATGGTTGGAACATATTTAATCATAAGCTTGGGCATTTCTTAAAAATTGTTTCACCTCAACAAAGAATCAGTGGAGACTGGTACCAGGGAACTGCTGATTCTATTCGTCAAAACCTCTATCTCATCAGGTGATCATATTTACAAGATGGACTATAATCGCTTTCTTCGCTACCACTTAGAGAAAGATGCGGATCTGAGCATTTCTCTCATTGAATTAGGAAAAGAGATGGCTCCTTACAGGGGTGTTGCTGAAGTAGATGATGACTACCGCATACATGACTTTCAAGAGAAACCAAAGGAAAACCCCAAGACCATTCCTAATGATCCCAACCGAGTGCTTGCATCCATGGGTATTTACCTATTTAAAACAGACGTCCTTACAAACGCCCTCAGATCGAACAATAAGGATGATTTTGGTAAAGATATAATTCCCTATTTAATTCCT
>JAFDDS010000295.1 GCA_019310745.1 Deltaproteobacteria bacterium
TAAGAGAAAAATGCAATAGAAAAAAACGATCTTTTCTGGTAGTTCCTGCTCCACGCTTCTCTTTGAATAAATAGCTACCATAAGGGAAACAAATGATACGATGACCAGCACAAAGCCATTGAGGTAATCAACTACATATTCTATCCCCCAAGGAGGCTTCCAGCCTCCCAGATAGTAGTGGATTGTTCCAGTGGTGATAACGATATGTAATGTATGAAGGGACGCGAAAAAAGAGAGGGAGAGGGCCACTAAAGTGATTGGATAACAGAAACTACGTCGAAACCAACCAAAGAGAAGGGTAAGAAATGCGAATATCAGGGGGATAATAACCACCAAAACAGGAGACTGAGGAATCATTTCTGTTGCCATAAGATTTCATTTTCTTCTAATGTATGATGCCTTTTGTAAATAGCTATTACTATTGCCAGGGCAACTCCCAGGGTGCTGACCATTACCACTATAGCAGTAAGCATAAGTACATGCGGTAAAGGGTTTATGTACGCCGTAGCTTCAATTGCATGGGCTCCATGACCATGGCCATGCTCTATAATAGGCAAAGTTCCTCCTTTTTTTGCAGCAATAGAGACAAAAAAAAGGATGATCGCCGTCTGAAATAGGTTCATCCCTATAATCTTTTTAACCAGGTTTCTTTTGCCAATCATGGCGTAAAAACCTATCATCATCAGGATTATATAAATCCAATAATTGTATTTGCTAAATATAAAGTCGAGCATGATTCGTGTTTGTCGGGTTTTTTGTGTTTAAATACCCCGATCCCTCAATCCGATTATGTTTTTTACCTTTAATTTTAGTCACTTAAATCGTAACAAGGCATAAATGCTTGGAATCACAACTGACAAATGACTAATGACCAATGACATCCTTTTGCTTTTTTTGTCTTCTTCTTCTTAATATTAGAATACAAGAAATCCCGGCAGTAAAGATTACAGTAGTCTCTCCAAGGGTGTCGTAGCTCCTGTAATCTCCCAGCACTGCGGTAACTATATTTGGTGTGGTTGTCTTTTCAAGCGCCTCTTCGATATACCTAGGAGAGACATGTTTGCTTGCTGGAGAATTGGGATCACCCCAGTCGGGCATATCCACTGTGCCATAAATAAGTATTATCCCGGTTATAATCACAGTAATAAGAGCCAATATCCTCAATCTTTACTCCTCCTTTTGGTTTTACTTACTGCGGCAATTAATAACACTGTGCCAATACCTGCACTCACAGATGCCTCAGTAAAGGCAACATCGACAGCACCCATCTCCGTCCACAAAAGACACATAAAGAAACTATATGCACCAAGTATATACACGGCACTTAAAAGATCCTTTACAGAAATGGCAGCAATAGCACATATGACAACAAAAAGCAGGAGTACGAAATCAAAGGCCGCTATCATTTTATCTTCTCCTTGTTTTTAACCCATGGCTCCAAACCGCATCTCATGGCCGCCCTGGAAATTGCATGTGTGGAGGTGGGTTGGGCAAGAAACATGAATACTGCAATAAAGAGTATCTTCAAGCTTGTAAAGGAAAATCCCTCATAGATGCTCAGGCCAATAAGGGACAAAAGAACTGCAAGGGTATCACCTTTCCCTGTGGCATGGAGGCGGCAGTAAAAATCAGGAAAGCGTAAAAGCCCAACAGTCGCTGCTAAAAAGAAAAAGAAACCTAAAAGAAGAAATGGAATAGAGGCTATATGCAGAATATGCATCATATCTCTCCCTTCATCTCTAAATATTTGGCTGCAGTGATTGTACCAATAAAATTAAGCAGGGCATAGACCATACTGATATCTATAAACATCTCTACCCTGTTATAGATAAAGCCCATAAGCAAAAGAATAACCAGGGTCTTGGTGCCGATAGCAGAGATAGCCGCAATCCTGTTTAGTACACCTGGTCCAAATATACCTCTGTATAGACACAGAAATACAAGTGCAAACAGACCCATTCCGAGTAATAAAAAAAAGTGACTCATCTCCCCTCTCCTAAATCTTCCTCATCCTCTGGAAGTATTCCCCCTGTGGATATATCAAAAAAGATGGAATACATCACCGCCATTACAGCAATTCCAACACCAATCTCAATACCTAATATACCAAGAGATCGTGCCTGGGCTGGCACTACCTTCAAGATAATAGATAACCTTCCATAATCCAGATAATTGCTTCCCAAAATAAGACACAGCAATCCAATTCCCGAATAGATTAATAAAACCTTCCATAATCCAGATAATTGCTTCCCAAAATAAGACACAGCAATCCAATTCCCGAATAGATTAATAAACCAAATGAGCTAAGGAGACCAGCCTTTAGCTCAGACATCCTTTCTTTTGCCTCCTCAAGACCATGGGTTATAAGGTAGAGGATAAAACTTGCGCCCAAAATAACTCCCCCCTGAAAGCCCCCTCCCGGGCTATGATGACCGTGCATAATAACATACAGGGCATATATCTGGATAAATGGTACAAGTACCCTCGATACAGTTCTTGTGATGATATCATCTGAAATACTGATCATTTGAGTGCTCCAAATATACTCGCAACATCTAAAACATCCTGAATATATACGTGGTCTGCCTCCATAATGACATGGGCAATCTTATCTTCCATTTCTCCAGTATTAAGATCATAGGCAACCTTT
>JAFDDS010000296.1 GCA_019310745.1 Deltaproteobacteria bacterium
CGCCATTACGACATGATACTACCTCTCTTCAACTACCAATTTTAAGTTGTTCCGAAAGCAACGTCCCTTTTACGCTTTTACTGGTATTTTTATTATACCTTCAGGAGAAAAAAATCGTCTCACAAGAATTTGTAAAAAATTTAACCACGAACCCTGATTTTTAAAGTATAGTATAATAATCTGACAGAACGTGGGTGTAGGTAGTAAAATTGATGTCAAAGGAAAAATTATTATTGACCAAAGGTACGTAAAAAATCGTATAGTAATATATAGTTTTTTAAAATTGGGTCTTAATTTTTTTATGTGGTGAATACTATGCCTGCAGATGAGAAAAGAATAGACCAAAGAGTCGAATCGTCTAACCTTTTATCCTACATTTGTCTTGACGAAAATAACCATGAAATGATGCAAGGAATGGGAAGGACTTTAAACGTAAGTGAGGGTGGAATCATGCTGGAAACGCATGTCCCCATTGATCCACATTATATTGTGTCTCTGACTATGGCCCTTGAAAACGACCTCATGGATTTCAAGGGTAAGATTGCCTATTCCAGGAAACGAGCCGATGGTGGATGAAGAAAAGCACCAGTTTTATAAAAAATATATACATATTTTCAGGGGGCAAGAAAATATACTGTAAGATGAGGGATTTGATCTGAAATATCAAGCAGTGTTTAGTGAGGGGATTCAATGTCTGATAAGGAAAGAATAAAGGCTTTAATAAAAGAGGCGACACTTTATCAAAAACAGGGTCTCTTTGAAGAATCTAAAGAAAAATACGAGGAGATCCTCACATTCATCCAACATGATGAAAGATATGAAAAGGACAAAAAACTAATAGACGCCGTTAAAGGCAAAATACGAATCATAGAAAAAAATCTGGATGAGATCGATAAAGCTACAGAGCCACCCGGGCTGTCCGAAGAGGTGCAAGGTCTCATCAGTCGATTGTTTTCATCTTCGAAAGATAAAGACATGGCCGCAATCGAAGGAGCTGTTGCTCTCGCAAAGTTTGGTCAATACGAGAAAGCGTTAGAAGAATTTCAAAGACTAATAGAGGAAGGGAAAATGCCTCTTGTGGCGGCCAAGAATACCCTCATGTGTCACATGGCCATTTCTTCACCGGATGCGGCTATTGAGCAATTCACACAATGGGTCTCTCGAGATGCATTCTCCAGAAGTGATCTAAATTACATACGAACATTTCTTGAGAATACGTTAGAAAAGCAGGGCATCAAAGTTGATCTTCCGAAAGTGGATGAAGCGCCTGCCGAAGAAGGTCAACTTGAGGAAAAAGAAATAGACATCATCGATATATCTTCAGTGAGCGTACAATTAGCCAATGGCCTTCGTAAGGGTGAAACGGTGGAGTTTGAAGTCACCTTTCAGTTAGGTAATAAAATTAGTATTATTATTCCAGGTCAACAGAAAGATTTAGCAAATGCTTTCAAGACTGGACTCCGACTGTCAGAGATGCAGTGTTTTTCCCCTGTAGCTATATTCAATGCCAGAGGGATCGTTTCCGAACTGAGAATAATAACCGAACTGAGAATAATAACGTCCGGCCCGAGGCGTGGGGATCATGCGTTAGATATTACAATAGATGGGGTGTAATCACCGTACTGAAAAGACTATCAGTTTCAGCTCACGTATGTGGGTTAAAAAGGATGAGGATTTTTAACCCTCATTTTACAGAAAGGATCTACAGAGGGTATTATAAGTTTTATGGCTGTGTTCAACCCTAAAGATAGAGTCATTGAATGTAAGATTGTGTATTATGGCCCAGGGCGAAGTGGAAAGACCACCAACTTGGAATATATTTTTAAAGCGGGAAAGAGATATACGAATAGCGAGCTGGTCTCCATAAATACCAAGGGTGATCGTACCCTCTTCTTTGATTTTCTTCCACTCGGCTTGGGCAAAATCAGAGGTTGTGACGTCAAGGTTCAGCTCTATACCGTCCCTGGACAGGCAAAATATAGTTCCACCAGAAAACTGGTCCTAAAAAATGTAGACGGTGTAGTTTTTATTGCAGATTCCTTAGAGATTCGACGGAAAGATAACCTTTTATCTCTAAAGGATCTGCAGCAAAATCTTGCTGAAAAAAACATAAATATATTCAAAATTCCACTCATCATTCAATATAATAAGCGAGATCTTGGCGTACAAGGTATTCCCGTTATGCCTTTAGAAGTCATGGAGCGTGACCTGAATAGTAAGCTCAAGGTTCCCTCTTTTGAGGCAAGTGCCTTAAAGGGAACGGGCGTGTGGGATACCCTGAAGAAGTGCTTGCTTCTCACATTACGTCATCTCCAAAAAGAGCTACAATGGTCGAAATAGAGGTTTACCATGAGTGCTAAAGCGGCACTTACAGGAAGCTTGAGCTTTATTAGCCTGACAGATATCTTTCAAATACTTGGTGGAAACAGTAGCACTGGGGTAATGCGAATTACGAGTCAACATGCTCCAGATCCTGGGCTCATATATTTTGCCAAAGGGGATCCTATAAATGCTACGAGCGGTCCTTTGAGCGGTTTAGATGCAATTTATGCCCTGTTTGGGTGGATTGAAGGGAAATTCGAATTTTATGAAGAAGAGGTTCAGATTGGACGTGTAATTAAAAAGAATAGAATGGAAATATTGCTCGATGCAATGAGGATGCTTGATGACGGGTTAATCAAGAAAGTTGGTCCACTCCCTTTTGATGAGAAGGCTTCCGTAGAAGTTAGTGAAACCAGATCTGAGAAAAAGGGGACTCCCCAAGTCATTAAAGGACCACTGGTAGATTACGCACATGTCCTTGATGAAGAAGAATACCATGCTGGAGAGAGAATTGCCAGAGCCGGGGGTCATGGCAAATGGATTTGGATCATATTGAAAGGATCGGTAAATGTAAGCAGGGAAACATCTAATGGCCCTATGAACATAACCAACCTTGGAGAAGGATGCTTTATTGGAGGTTTCACCATTTTGCCATTTATGGAATATACCCGCCGTGTTACCGTAACTGCTTTGGACGATGTTCAATTGGGCTTGCTGGATACCGAGTTTCTTTATCGAGATTTTATGTCTCTATCACCCGATTTCAGAAGAATTCTTCTCAGTCTGGATGGGAGACTAAGAAAGATTACGGATAGGGCTTTAGAGTTGTTTATGAAAGAGGACAAGATCAAGGGATTTACTAAAAATAAGAAGATAGTTATAGAGAAGGGTTCTTCGAAACAAGAGACCTTCGCCATATTAGAAGGTGAGACATACGTGGTTGGGCAGACCCAGAAAGGGTACTTGCCGCTATTGACACTTGAAAAAGATGAGGTCTTTGGATATATGCCGTTCGCGGATATGGGCCATGAACCCCAGTCTGCCTTGGTTTTAGCATCAAAGGATTTAAAGGTGCACAGACTCAATACTGAAAGCCTTCAAAAAGAGTATGAGCATCTTTCAGGGACATTCAGAAACATGATTTATAATGCATGTACGTGCACTTTTCTCACAACAAAACTGGCGTATCACCTGTATGAAGTGAAATAGCTGCACTTCTTTTTTTAAAAGACAGGGTGATGTACCATAATTACAATAGAAAATTTTGATTTTTCCTCCATATTCCCATCACTCACTCCATTTAGACCCTCAATAATTGATGTAATAGTTCTCAAAGGGTAGCT
>JAFDDS010000009.1 GCA_019310745.1 Deltaproteobacteria bacterium
AATTAGGTGTGTGGGGTTCAATTATCGGAATGCTCATTGGGCTTTTTATCTTCCCGCCCTGGGGAATGCTCATCGGTGCAATTATAGGAGCGCTGGCTGGAGAAATGGCAGGTGGAAAAAAGGGAAAAAAGGCCTTGCAAGCGAGCTGGGGTGTGTTTGTTGGAAACATCATGGGCATTGGACTAAAACTAGCTTTCTCCGGGGCCATACTTTTCTTGTATATTAAAGAGATGATTTAGAAAAAAATAAAAGAATGTATAAAAATATTCATAATTGTGCCATAGAGCCTGGTTAGGGGGCCTTATGGCATATGGCCAAATGAAAGGTTGACGACTTAGTAAAAAGTCCAACTGCTACGTTACGCTTCATCTTTTGTCATTGCGGCGTACTGGTAAGTACGCCTCATTCCTCAAGAATCGCAAGCCTTGCATTTGGAACTTTTTACTTTGCCGTCCCATTTTTGACTTTTGCGAGTTCATTAAGGTTAGCCTGAGATTTATGAACAAAATTCTTGTAATAAAAGCTGGAAGCACGTTTCCATTTCTCGTTTCAAAGAGAGGGGATTTTGAGCATTGGATTTTATCTGGAATGCAGATTGAACCTGAGAGCGCTCTCATAGTTGATGTCTATAGTGGCTCCCCACTTCCTGGGTTTGATGGAATATCTGGCGTTATTATTTCTGGCTCCCATGCAATGGTTGCTGAGCACCCAGATTGGAGTGAGCGAACTGTAGAATGGTTGGTAGGGGCTGCCCTAAAACAGATTCCGATTCTTGGTATTTGCTACGGACACCAATTGCTTGCATACGCTTTAGGGGGAGAGGTGGGAGATAATCCGAATGGCTGTGAATTTGGAACTGTTGAGGTCAACCTGAATGAAAATGCGCGAGGAGATAAGCTTTTTGGTGGTTTTTCCACCCCTCTACTAGCTCATGTGAGCCATACTCAGTCTGTGCTGAGGCTTCCAGACAATGCAACGTTGCTCGCGTCTAGCGATGTGGATAAAAATCAGGCATTTGTTGTTGGAAATTCTGCATGGGGCGTTCAATTTCATCCTGAGTTTGATGCAGAGATTGTTATTGAGTATATTAATCAGCACAGGGACGTATTAGTTCGGGAAAATAAGAATCCTGATCGTATTATTGAAAGATCTTTCAATACTCATCATGGCTCTAAAATATTGAAGCGATTTGTCGAGATATTACACGAAAAGATCCCACGATAACCTCAAAGGGTCATCTGAGGCTGATGTGGCTGAGCTATACCCACCTCATACGTCTCGAGCATTTATTTTTAGGCACAACTCATTGACACCAATACCACCATCATAGGCAAATCCCAGGGCGGCTGTAAAAGAATAATGCACTTTATCGGCTAAAATATTGTTTCTGTGAGATTCAAAAAACCCTATTTTTCATCACCGAGATAATCAGCAAACAGTCCTCTGCTGTGCTCATCTTCATGGCAGTAAACGCACAAATTTTCCCAGTTAGAACCATCAGAGGGATTATTTCTGTGATTGCCATCTTTATGGTGTACAGTGAGCAGATGCCTGTTTTTGTAAGTAAATTCCCTTCCGCATTTAGCACAGATAAGTCCGTGAATTTTAAGTGATCGTTCTCTGTAACTGTTGTCTGGGGAATCTTTTTTTCTTGTCTCCCTGAGTAAATCCTCAAAAGATTTATTATCATCTATCTTTCCTGACCCTGGTCTTTTGTGCACATTGTAAGGTCTGTCTCTCATTTTTCCTCCTGGGCACATGAAGGTTCAAATATTGAGCTACTTCTTGCAGGAGTTACGGATAAAAACGCAACAAATCTGAAACGTTTTCAGGATCGAAGGCTACCAGCATGTTACTGCCCTGTTTCGAACTGCGCCATAATAAGTACATCGATCCGCCGGTTGATAGCTCGACCTCCTGCTGTCTTGTTGGATGCCAACGGTTGCTGAGATCCGTAGCCGATGGCAGAAATCCTCCCATATGGTATGGTACCATTTGCCACAAGATATTCGCGAACAGCTTCCGCTCGCCCTTGAGATAAGCGCTCGTTTTGTTCGTCTGATCCTGTGCTGTCCGTATGTCCTTCGATGACAACTTTCGGCTGACCAAAGGTACGGATAGCTCGTTGAATTTTGCTGAGTAGTGCGTAATTGCTTGGCACGATAACTTCCTTGCCAACGGGAAATTGCATAGCCCTTAAACGTATTACCAGTTGATTGCCCTGTTTATAAACTTCCGCTTCAGTCGGCTTAAAGTAGCTTCGCACATTACTGTAAAATTCATTAAACCGCCTTTCCGCTGCCAAGCTGTCTTTGGAAGCCTGTTCCTTCCTGATCGTTCTCTCCAAGGAGGAAATTCGTTGCTCCATGTCCTGTATTTCTGCCTGGAGGACCTTTTCTTTACCGACCATGTATTGGTAGTCTTCCTGCAGCGTGGTAACCGAGTCAAGAATGTTTTCTACCTGTGTCTCGAAATTTTCGTCACGGATATCAGTCGCGGAAAGTCTTTTTGTCATCTTATGGAGCATTGCTTCGAACCAAAGTGTTATATCCTCGGGGTGCATCGTTTCGATCTTCTCACTCTGTCGCATCACTTGATGAAGACGACGAGCCTGAAAGAGCGCCTCACTCGCATGTTCGTCAATCTTTCCCTTTTCGTAACGCTGTTCGGAGATAAATGCATCAACATCACTCAGCTTATCTTGCGCAACTGTAAACATCTTTGGCGCGATTTTTTTTGCTCCCCTTTCTTTTGCTTCATTGATCAGCTTGCTAACCTCTACAAGGATGCCTTTAATTGCTCGCAACTCGAGCCTGTCAAAAGCTCTGATGACTTTTCCCCTATTCTTCAGGGCCCAAGGCAGATTGTTTTTCTCAATCGCTTTTGTAAGCTCGAGGAATTGTTCATCCGCTTCAGCATAATCCTCTTTAAAGTTGCTGGCACCCGCAGCCTGAGCACGCTCACGAGCTTTGATGACACCGGGCAGTGCAGCTTTTACTCGTTTACCCGTGTCTTCGGCACGCTGGAGTTGCGCCCGTCCATAGTTGACCTTTTGTAAAAATTCAGAAGGCCTCTCTCCAGACTTCAGTCCTTTTTTGGCCTCAAAAAGGGATGCCTCGGCCTTACCAAACCACGATGGTGACAAGACATTCAGCTGATTCATTCTCGCATTGGCGATGTCTTGGTCCAAGCGGTTCACTTGCTCTATGGGATCTTCTGACATAGTAATTGGCGCCACCTGCAGCTTGCTCGCTGCGCAGGCACCCAGAAAACACACTGCGGTTGTGAGCAGTGCCATGATTCCAATTTTTTTACTAATCAACATCTTCTTCCTCCTTTTACGTAACGTGAGTAATATATCCATTTATATCAAATTTAGAGATCAAGTGCCAGAAAAAACAGGGTATGTTATATACTGAAATTCCTGTAATCTTACTACGTATAGTAGTTGTAATCATCAAAAAAATCGGATACAATCTATTACACAAGTCTGGAAAGCCGAAAGCTTTCAATGTAGAGGCCGACCGTAAAGATAACAAATCATTCCAGCGAGCCCATAAGCCTGCACCGCTAAGGGTTGATCATCATGCAGAGCAGTAAGGTTTTGCAATATCTTGAAGATCTTGCGTTTAAATTGGGGATTGAGATTGTCAATGAAAAATTGGGAGGGACAGATTATTACGCTAAGGGTGGCCTCTGTAAAGTCAAGGGGGCCTACAAGATTTTTATGGACCCTTCTGCGCCACTACCGGTCCAAATAGACATTTTAGCCCGGTCATTGTCTTCCTTCCACACAGAGGAAGTCTATCTTCTCCCCTTTATCAGAGAGATCCTGGAAAAGGCCCAAAAGTCCCAACAGTGAGACTGCCTATTGCTATTTAAATTGTGGTGAATCCATTGTGGATTCCAAAAAGTCCCATTTTGACGGTTTTTCATACATTTGAATTCAATAACATCAGCGATTTACAAAGCTAAGTGCTTCGATTCGCAAATACCATAACGTATTCTAATGAGTATTATCTTTGCGATTGTCTTCGACCCAGAGCGACTCGAGCCGAATGGAGTAAATAAATACGTCATCGAATTTATGAATCGAGTGACTAAGGATTGTGAGTTTCATGTTTTTTGACAGTCTCAAGGCTCATCTGTAATGAATGTATGTGGATTGCGAGCCCTACGTTTGACAAGAAAGATATATTTATTAAAAAGAGTCTAATCGTAATATAGGCCTCTTCCATTTTGACGTGCACTTGGCAAACATATCAATCATTTATCTCGAATAAACCCATACGGAAGGCCAGATATTTCTTGACTTGGAAATCGTTTTGCTATTTTTATAGCTGAAGGCTTTTCCTTTAAGCAGTTAAAGAGTCCTTGCCAAAACCTGACAATTTTTATCACCCTCGTTAAAAAATATGGGTTATGTAAAGTCTTCTTAATGCCTATCAAGAGAGGTTATCCACGGGAGAAGCCCTTAAAATTTGCCTCATTATCTTCAAAAAAGGACTTTGGATTTGGTGCCTATATAAACACCTTTAATCAGCCTGCCTTTTGGCCGATTCGAAGGTTTTTCATCATTATTATATTGCATTAGTGATATCCTGTAGTATAAAAAATATATGGATTAATTTGTATACATACCCATGCTGGTGGTATTGTTGAACCAGTTAATGCATAAACACATTAGTTTGAATACTTTTGTCGCTTTCTAACGAAAACACGAATAAGGGAGAAACACAGCGTGAAAATACTTCTTGTATATCCAAAGTATATTAATACCTTCTGGGGTTTTAAGGATGCCTTAAAATTTATCTCAAAAAAGGCAACTCACCCACCATTGGGGTTGTTGACGGTCGCAGCAATGCTGCCAAGGGAGTGGGAGAAAAAACTTGTAGATATGAATGTCAACACACTAAGGGACAAAGATCTTGAATGGGCTGATTATGTATTTATTAGCGCTATGTCTATCCAAAAGGAATCGGTAAAAGAAGTCATTAGCAGGTGCAAGAAAATGGGTATCAAGACTGTTGCCGGTGGCCCCCTCTTTACGACTGGATACGAAGAGTTCGAAGATGTGGATCATTTTGTGCTTAACGAGGCAGAAATTACACTTCCAATCTTTGTAGCGGATTTAAAAAATGGATGTGCTCACCATATGTATTCCTCTAAGGAATTCCCAGATATGCAAAAAACGCCTATTCCACTCTGGGGACTTATCAATATGAAGGAATATGCAACAATGAGTATCCAGTATTCCCGAGGCTGCCCTTTTAATTGTGAATTCTGCAATATCACAGCGCTTTACGGGCATAAGGTGCGCACAAAGAGCACAGCCCAAATCATGAGCGAATTAGAAAATATTTATTCCCAGGGCTGGAGAGGTGATGTATTTTTTGTTGATGATAATTTTATAGGAAAGAAGAGAAGGTTAAAAAAGGATATTTTGCCTGCTATAATTGAATGGATGGAAAGAAAAAGACACCCCTTTCCTTTTAATACAGAGGCATCTATAGATCTTTCTGACGATGGGGAACTCATGGAGTTGATGGTTAAGGCAGGGTTTAATTCCGTATTTGTAGGCATTGAGACACCAAACGAGGAAAGCCTGGCAGAATGCAATAAGGTTCAGAATAAGAATCGTGATTTGTTGGCCTGCGTAAAAAAGATCCAGAGGTTTGGTTTGCAGGTACAGGGAGGATTCATTGTAGGCTTTGATAATGATCCTCCTTCAATTTTTGAAAGGCTTAGTGCATTTATCCAGGAAAGTGGGATTGTCACTGCCATGGTGGGATTGTTAAATGCTCCTCGCAGCACCAAACTCCACCAACGACTTGTAAAAGAGGGCAGGCTATTGAAGGATGTGTCAGGTGACAATACAGATTTTTCGATCAATTTTATCCCTAAAATGGATCACGAAATACTCATTAATGGTTATAAAAAGATCATTAGCAGAATCTATTCCCCTGAGCCTTACTATGAACGAGTGAGGGAATTTTTACGACACTATAAGCCATTGGGAAAAAGGACATTTCACTTTCATTTCAACTATATTGGGGCATTCTTCAAATCTATCTTATTCCTGGGCATAATAGAGCGAGAAAGGATTCATTACTGGAAGCTCTTTTTCTGGTCTTTATTCAGACGTCCCCAGGTTTTCCATCTGGCAATCACGTTTACCATTTACGGTTTTCATTTTCGAAAGATTTTCGAAAATTGTTTGTGAAATATTCACAAAGAGACACTTTCCTACCAAAGCATAAGAGGTTTCTCCGCAGGCAGATTCACTCACATTCTTGTTTTGCAAAAACTTTTTTTTGCTGGATAGATAGTCAGAATTGCAGTATAACTTTTCACGATAAAAAAAGGAGGGTACAATGAAGATCTATGTAGGAAGTTTATCCTACAAGGCCACCGAAGAGGACCTTAAAAAGGAGTTTGAGGGTTTCGGGCAAGTCGAATCCGTCAATATTATTAAGGACAGGTATAGTGGAGAATCAAGAGGATTTGGATTTGTTGAGATGCTCAATAAAGATGAAGCCCAATCTGCTATTGAAGGCCTGAATGGTAGGGAGTTGAAGGGGAGGAAGATTAGTGTGAATGAGGCTCGCCCTCGCTCTGAAGGTTACAGTGGTGGAGGAAGACGGGGTGGTGGTCGGCGCTACTAGCCAGCGGCACTATGCAATATAGCGTAATAATAAAACTTTCCTGATCTCCAAAATAACTATAATAAATCCTTTTTATCCCACATGAGTAGAAAGGAAAAGGATTAATAACCCAAAGAAGTCATGTAGAATACCATTCATGAGGGGTATCACTACCAAAAGATGGAAACAAAAATTTCGTCAAACACACCACGAGCTCTTTTATCTCTCATCATTCTGACCAACTCGTAAAAAATCTTTTGCGAGCGATTTTGGTCACTTCTGGAAAAAGATTCATAAAATGCTGAGTGTTAAAATCGCCAAACTGTGTAAGGAGCATGTGTATGTCTTTTTTTGTAATGCCCTATAAATTCACAGTAGTGGGCCGTTTCAAAATGGTGCAAAGCAACGTGCCCTTGTCTTCTATTGCTCCGTACATATGCACCTTTTTGAAACACCCCTGAACGGGCCTTTGTTTTGGGCATTTGACAAAAAAAGACATACACATGCTCCTTCTCAGGACCTTAGGCCAAGTTTTTGGCGATTAGCGAAGCATTTCATGAATCCCAAACCGGGCATCATGAGCGAGCAAAAGGACTTTTTACGAGACTATCATTCTTTATGACGATACAAAAAAATAATAAGCCTGTTATTGTCCTCGATGCGGGTAAAGTTCTTGTAGACTATGACCCCACGGTGGTTGTTAAGGAGCTTTCAAAGAGGTGCGGAAGAGAGGTAGCTCTTCCACAGGCGGATGATCTATACAGGCTTTTCTTCCCGGTATATGTGGGTGCGCAGTCATGGGGGGATATACTCCAGACGATCAATAGGGCGCTGGGTTTCTCACTTGGGTCTCAGGAGTGGCTCGAGCTCTGGTGTCGTATCTTTATCGGCGAGGTACCAGGGATGAGGGAAGCGCTCGCTGAACTCAAGAGCGAGTTCCGCCTTGTGGGGCTCAGCAATACAGAAGAGGTACACTGGACATTCATTCTCAAAAAATTCCCCATCTTTGAACTTCTTGACGGGTGGGTAGTTTCCTATTCAGCGGGTGTGGCAAAACCGGATCCCACTATCTACCGAGTGCTCATGAATCGTTACTGCGATGGCCAGTTGCCCGTTTTCTACACCGATGATAATCCGCGATACGTTGAAGCAGCTCGGCGTCTGGACTGGGAGGCTGAGGTATTTACCGATGCAGAACACTTTAAAGAGCAAATTAGAAAGCGTCGTACGGATCCCCTAAAGAGCCTGTCATGATTTCTTATGGACTTTTTCTCAAGAATACATCCCTACCCTCCATAATTCCCACTATTTCTCGACTGCTCTGACATACATTTGCCGTTATTGCAGCCAAATATCGCTTCCATACACCATCTGACACAATACTATAAATTGGTAGACTAAAAGAAGATTAGTCCAAGAGTGAATGTTTCTGTATCAAACCTTCAATTTCTTGATATCATGTTTAATTCTATAATTTTCAATAATCAAACAAGGTCATAATAAAATCTATGCCACGTTCATAAGAGCTCTTCTCATACAGTCCCAAATCCCGATATAGGGTCCCTTCTGCTTTTTAGAACAAAAATCTTGACAATTTCCTTTCCCCTATGAGAAATAACTGTGGATTATTTTTTTAATGATTCTGAACATACTTCCTTGTCTCTGGTATCTTTACTGTAAGAAAAGGATAGGGGCGTAGCATCAGAATGAAGTCCTCATCAGAATGAAGGATCAGTTCGTCCTGGAGAGAGTTGTTGTGTTGTGAGTAATTGGAGATTTTCTATGACTGGGAAACCAACCTATAAAGAGTTAGAGCAAAGGATTAAGGAGTTAGAAAAGGAAGCCGCTGAGCACACGCAGGCGAAGGAGGAATTAAAGGAAACTGAGCAGAAATACCAACACCTCACTGAATCACTCCTTGATACAGTCTACGAGTTTGACCGAAAAGGGAGATTTACCTATGTGAATGAAGCAGGTGCCCGTATGTTTGGCTACTCCAAGGAGGAGATTTTGAATGGCCTTCGAGTACAAGATACGATGGTTGAAGAGGTGCAAGACCTCTCTCAGGGGGTTATTAGTGAGATCTTCAAGGGGAACACCACTGTAGGAGAGAGAACCTTTCTCCGCAAGGATGGGACACAATTTATCGGAGAAATCCACTCAGGCCCCATCTACAAGGGAGAGGAGGTGGTGGGGGTGAGGGGTGTGCTTCGAGACATCACCGAGCAAAAGCAGGCGGAGGTGGCTTTGCGGGAGAGCGAACTTAAATTCCGGGGCCTGTTTGATTTGTCTCCCCAGGCTATTGCCGTCACCGAGGTGGAGACGGGCAGATTGATCGATGTCAATGATACGTTTTGTAAGGTTACAAAATACAACAAGGAAGAAGTTCTTGGAAGGACTACAACAGAATTGGGATTTTACTCAAAGTTCTTGGAAGGACTACAACAGAATTGGGATTTTACTCAAATGAGGACAGGAATAGGTTCATGGGTAAATTGCGGCCATCAGGTGAGATCCACGGATTTGAGATGGATTTCAAGGCCAAGGATGGCTCCATCATTAACTCAGTGATGTTTGCTAGACACATCCAGCTTAAAGGCAAAATATTTATAATTACCGCATTTCTTGATATGACTGAACGGAAACGGCTCGAAGTTCAACTCCAGCAAGCCCATAAGATGGAAGCCATTGGCACCCTGGCAGGAGGCATTGCCCACGACTTTAACAACCTCCTTATGGGTATACTGGGATCGACCTCTTTAATGCTCTTTAATATTACATCTAACCATCCGCATTACGAAAGCCTGAAGAATGTCGAACAGTACGTTCAAAGCGGGGCAAAGCTCACAAAACAGCTCTTAGGGATTGCCAGGGGAGGAAAATATGAAGTAAAGCCGGCCGATTTGAACAAGCTCTTAGAAAAAACCTCGGAGATGTTTCGTCGGACCAGTAAAGATATTAGGATTTACGCAAAATATCAGACACAAATCTGGCCAGTAGAGGTAGACCAAAGCCAGATTGAGCAAGTACTCCTAAACCTCTATGTCAATGCCTGGCAGGCCATGCCTGATGGCGGGGAACTTTATCTTCAGAGTGAAAATGTTTTCCTTGATGAAGAGCATGTCAGACTATTAAGTCTTAAGCCTGGAAGATGCGTAAAGCTAACCATTACCGATACTGGAGTGGGCATGGACGAGACAACTATTCAGAGGATATTCGATCCGTTTTTTACCACCAAAGAGATGGGGCGAGGAACAGGATTGGGGTTGGCCTCTGTGTATGGTATCATCAAAAATCATGATGGAATCATAGACGTTTTTAGTAAAAAGGGCGAAGGAGCTACTTTTTCCATTTACCTGCCAGCTTCTGATAAGAAGATAATAGAGGAAAAGGAAAAGCCCAGAGAAATCTTAAAGGGCGTAGAAATGGTTCTCCTGGTGGATGATGAGGATAGTATTGTTGATGTTGGGGGAGAGATATTACATATGATGGGATACCAGGTATTATCAGCGAGGAGCGGGAAAGAGGCTGTAGAACTTTATCAAAAGAACCAAGCCACAATTGACATAGTGGTTTTGGATATGATCATGCCTGAAATGGGTGGTGAAGAGACCCATGATAAATTAAAAGAGATCAATCCTAAGGTAAAGGTCCTCCTTTCAAGTGGCTACAGCATAGATGGCAAGGCAAAGGAGATATTAGAGAAAGGTTGTGATGGGTTTATCCAGAAACCGTTTACTGTGGAGGAGTTATCACAGAAGATACGAGAGATATTGGATAAAAAATAGCCCTGAGCCGTTTTTTTCAATCAAGACTATGCTAAGACTTATGTATTCTTCGATACACTTATTCTGCGTAGTATCTACCTGAAAACTTCATACGACAATCACAAATATATACTTTTTTTGATCCAGAAAACAGTATACAGCTAAAGGAAATCATTTCATATATTCGCCACTCTCATTTTCTTGGACTTATAGAGATTTAACTATCACCACCTGAGTGATCATTATTGACACACAAGGTCATTTCTTATTATACTTTAACAACAAGCGAGTTTGTATCGCCGTTAACCCACAGTACCAGAATTGCAGCAACCTCAGACAATCGTTTGCGTGAAAATAAGAAAATGATTACACAAAATCAGGAGGAGGAAGTATGCGCGAGGATTGTGTAGCGGTCGGAAGAAAGCATGGCATGACACGCCGTGATTTCTTGTGGATCACATCCATGTCGGCTGCGGGTTTTGTGACCGGGTGTGCTACGAGCGCGGTCACCGGTAGACCGCAATTAATGCTCGTGTCGGAAGATCAGGAAATTACGATTGATAAGCAAAACTCGCCGCATCAGTTTTCCGCTGATTATGGCATAATACAGGATACGGCGCTGAATGATTATGTCAAAGAAACCGGGAAAAAGATGGCTGCCCGAACCCATCGTACGCACATGCCCTACTCTTTTCGTGTCGTGAATGCAAACTATGTTAATGCATATGCGTTTCCGGGAGGGAGTATAGCCTGTACACGGGGTATTATGCTCTCACTTGAAAATGAAGCAGAACTCGGCGCATTGCTGGGTCATGAACTGGGTCATGTGAACGCACGTCATACTGCACAACAGATGTCGAAGGGGATATTGACCCAGGCATTTGTGAGCGGGCTTTCTGCCTTGGCAGGGTCACGGGGTGCCGCATACGGCCAGTTAGCTTCCGAGCTGGGCATGATTAGTGTCGGAGCGTTGCTGGCTTCTTATAGCAGGGACAACGAACGGGAGGCAGATGCGCTTGGCATGGAGTATATGTTTCGAGCAGGATATAATCCCAATGGAATGGTTGGATTGATGGATATGCTCAAAGGGTTATCCAGGCGTACTCCAAGTATCATCGAGTTGATGTTTTCCACCCATCCAATGAGTGACGAACGCTATCAGACTGCAGTGGAAACCTCACGATCAAAATATAAATCAGCCGAAATTCGGCCCTTGTACCGGGAACGCTATATGGATTATACGGCAAAAGTGCGTGCCTTAAAACCCGCCATCAAAGAGATGCAAAAAGGCGAAAAGGAAATGATGCAAAAGAAATTTAGCAACGCCGAGGCCTCTTTTGAGAAAGCCTTGAAATTGGCTCCTCATGATTACACTGGGCTCGTCATGATGTCGACCTGTAAGCTGTTCCAGAAAAAATATAAGGAAGGAATCACCTACGCTGAAAAGGCCCAGCAAGTTTATCCTCAGCAAGCTCAAGCTTACCATCTGAGCGGATTTGCAAAAATCCACACCAAAAATTCCGAAGGGGCTTACCAAGAATTTAGCACCTATGAAAAACTGCTGCCGGGTAACCCAAACACGATTTTCTTCAAAGGATATGCTCAGGAAGGGATGCAACACATTGAAAAAGCCGCCAGCGAATACCACCGCTATTTGCATTTCGTTCAGCAGGGTGAGAAGGCTAAACATGCCTATACCCGCTTAAAACAATGGGGGTACTACAAGTAGAGATGTTTCAGCTCCACCATCATTCCTCTCGTTTACTTAAAGTAGTTTTATTTACCACATCGTATGACTGAAATTAGGATTCATAAAAATATATTCAAGGAATATCCTACTTTTCGACGCGGGATTATCGTGGCCAAAAAGATCCAAAATCATGGCTATTCACAGGAACTTGAGGCCAAGCTGAATCAGGTAATCGAACAATCCGCTACTCAGCCAATTGACGTAAAAACTGATGTTCGGATCATTGTTTGGAATCAAGCCCATCGGCAATTTAATTCTAATCCAAATAAATTTCCGCCTGCACATAGTGCTCTTTTAAAACGGGTGCAGAAACCGGGTGCGCACATTCCTTTCATTAATAAGGTCGTCGCTATTATGAACTATAATTCGATCATCGATGTAATGCCAGTGGGAGGGGACGACGTGATACAGGCAGGAGGGAGCCTGGAGCTCTGCTATGCTAATGGCGACGAAATTTTCAGGCCTCTGGGTAACCCGGACAATGTAGAGCACCCTGACCCTGGTGAAATTATTTATGTTGTTTCAGAGTCAGGGGAGGTAATGTGCCGTCGTTGGAACTGGCGCAATGGGCATAAAACTCGCATTACTGAAGACACTCACACCATTGTTATGAATATCGATGGACTTGGGGAGAATAACGAGGCCAAAACAATTATTACCCGTGACAGGGTAGCCGGGATGCTCGAGGAGTTCTGCCACGCCTACACAATCACAACAATGCTTTCCTCTTCTCAACCAGTCTACCAATTTGATATCTGAAACCTGGCTTTTATAAATAGACTTGCGATTACAATATGACGCATTCAATACATCTCACCTGGGAGCGATTGTTGATTCTTACCCGAATGGTGGAATATCGGACGAGATGTGCTAAGCACAATATATTGAGAATTGCCTCACTCCTTACTTAAAATTCTTGTTGTCAGTTTTGATTGACCCCATTGCGATTTTCAAAACCTCAAATAGAACACTCTCCAACTCCTGATAGAACTTGCCGCCACAATGATTTTCTCATAAATAAGGAGAACGGTTAATACCACGAGGAGTGATAGAAAAAAAGAGAACAATAAAAGAGAACTAAAGACAACTAAGAAGGGAAATGCGCATATGAAAACTAAGCGAAATTATACCCTTTTTGTGTGCAGCACCATAGCAGGGTTTTTTCTACTTTCAGGGTGTGCCTCGGTGATTTCTCAGAGGGCATTAAATGGGGTTGATCAAACTCTTATCTTTGAGCAGCTATTAGAGAATCCTGAAGCTCACAAGGGGAAAATTGTGCTTTTGGGTGGTACCATCATTGAGACACAAAATTTTTCTGATAGAACTCTCATTGTTGTTCTTCAATGCCCTCTCGGCTTTAGAAAAAAGCCGAGAGTTGAGGATGTCTCAAGGGGTAGATTTATCATTTATACCCTCGGCTTTCTCGATCCGGCCATTTATCGCCACGGAAGGAAAATCACCACGGTAGGATCAGTTATGGGAAGGGAGGTGCGCCCCCTGGGTAAGATAGAGTATAGCTATCCTGTCATTGAGAAAAGCGAACTCTATCTCTGGCCGTTAGAAGAGATCTCTGGAACAGGACCACGGGTGCATTTTGGTGTAGGGATAGGGATATGGCCTTAGACGACCACGGTGATGTGATGGCAAGACTCACTCTTTTCATAGCAGTCTTTGTCTTTGTATCCGGCTGTGCCCATGTTATGTCAAAAGACATCCTACAAAAGGTAAACTCGGAGGTTATCTTTGCTGAACTGCAAAAGGCTCCACAAGCCTATCGAGAAAAGGTGGTTCTTTTGGGAGGGGTTATTGTCAAGACGGTGAACAAAAATGATGGGACGCTTTTTGAAGTCTATCAGACCGAGGTAAATCGTAGGGGCAAACCCATAAAATTTGATATATCTGGGGGGCGTTTCCTGGCCCACTGGAAGGGATTTCTGGACAGTGAAATCTATCAAAAGGGGAGAAAGGTTACCATTGTCGGGGTTGTGAAGGGCGAGGAGATGATAAGGTTGGGGGAGATTGACTACCGCTGCCCCTATCTCGTGGTCAAGGACATTCACCTCTGGGAAAAAGAGCAACCACAAAAGTATATGCCATACCCCTATCATCCATGGTACCCATGGTGGTATCCATGGTACCCCTATCATCCAGTATATCGTAGGTAAGATTCATAGTGGATTCTCCCATACACAGGCTTTATAGCACCACACGTATGGTGTGACAAAAATAACATGTAAAGGAGGAGAAGATATTGAAAGAAGAGGCGAAAAAATTAATTGAGATGGTCAAGAAAGGTATACCCAATAAGGAAATAATGAAGGAGCTAGGTGTTCAAACAGGAGCTTCTTTAAAGAGGATGTATTACGATGCATTGGTCGAAGCCGGAAAGATTAAGGATATTGTAACAGAAAGGGATGTTGAGAAGAAAAAAACTGTGCGCATCACCAAGAGAGGAACGATTCTTCTCGGCAAGACACTGTTAGTAGAAAAATTTGGTTACAAGGAAGGAGATAGATTTACAGTGTCAAAAAGGAAAGACAGCATCATCCTTAGAAAAGAGAAGGAAGAAGTTCTTTCCAAACCCCCAGAGTAGTATATTATTTGGAGGCCTATGGGCTCTCAGTTCATCACTTGGTACTGGTTAACCATTCTAAGAGGGATTTAACCATTGTCTCCTGCTCCTGGTTAATCATCTTGAACACCACGCCGATTCCCTGGGGGGTGACCCTGGCAATTTCGCCGATAATCTTGATATATTTTTCGTAGTTGGGCAGTGGAAAGGCCAGTGAAACCTCCTGTCCAGAAGTGAATGGCATATGGGTTTCGATAAACACCCCACCAGCGCTTACGTTTTGGATGTGGTCCCTGTAGACATGATCCTCAGTAGAGTAATCAGCAACCATGAAAAATGGTTCCCTTTTATGTTTCCTCCTGCTTTGAGAGAGCCTCTCTCCCAGCTCTTTTAAGAGGGCCAGCTGCTCGTCTTCAGACATTCTTTTGATCACTTCAAACAAACGGGCCGTAGTTCTGGATTCGTTCATTATGATCTCCTCATCATTATCTGGGTTTCCTGTGGGAATTTTTCATCTCCCGTTATCTTTGCAATGCGGATAATTGTTTCCTTCTCCTCACCCGTGAGAAGGCTGTAGCCTTTAACATTCGCACCGAGGATGGCAGTGAGTTTCCGTTTAAAGTCCTTGGTGGTTATGAGATTATCCCCTTAAAGAAGCTGGAGTGAGGTTATTGTGTTTGTATGTGTTGATTAAAAATAAATGTCATTATGCTTAATTAATGGCGGGCTGTTGTCAAGTGAAATCTCATCTTCACTTAGATTCCATGATTGCGCATGATATACTTATAGGATTAACCACGAAAGAAAAATGGTAGAAAACACGGTAGTTGCTGAAGAAAGAAAACTATTCAGTATTCTGCTAAAAATTGTCAAAAAAAATATATTTCAAAATATATATTTTCCCCTTATAGTGATGATGAGGAAACATGGTATAAAATCACCTTTTTGTTATGATATTTGAATACTATTGAAGAAGATGAAAATTGCCAGCTTTAATACCAATGGAATAAGGGCCCGGCTTTCAATTATTACGCAATGGCTAAAAAGGGAGGAGCCAGATATATTATGTATCCAGGAGACAAAGGTGCAGGATAAGGATTTCCCCAGAGAGGCCTTTGAGGTTTTAGACTATCACTGCACCTTTTGGGGACAAAAGTCCTATAATGGGGTTGCCATACTGAGCAAAAGACCACCAGAAAAGGTATCCTTTGGATTTGGCGATGGAGACGAAGCAGAAGAGCCAAGAATGATAACTGCCTATATCAAGGATATACCCATTATAAATACCTACGTGCCTCAGGGAACCGCACCCGATTCAGAGAAATTTGCGTATAAACTTAAGTGGTTTCAGCGTCTTCATGGTTATTTTTCACGTCACTTTCAATCGATAGAGCCTCTTTTATGGGTGGGGGATTTTAATGTGGCTCCAGAACCAATAGATGTACATGACCCCAAAGGCCTTTTAGGTAGTATCGGGTTTCATCCTGATGAACACAAAGCTCTCTCACGCGTTAAGGCATGGGGGTTTGTTGATGTCTTTCGCTCGCACCACCCAGATGAAAAGGCCTATACATTCTGGGACTACAGAATTCCTTATGCGGTGCGCCGCGGTCTCGGGTGGAGGATCGATCATATCTGGGCCACACCAAGCCTGGCAGAAAAATCAAAAGGGATATGGATTGATGTTGCTTCAAGAAAATTAGAGAAACCATCAGATCATACCTTTATTGTAGCTGAATTCGAGGTATGATCAATCCCAATTTGACGCTCATGTTCGCTCTCCCCGATTGTTCAAGCTCTCAGAGATCTCTATCTGCCCTGTAAACGGTAAACACCGTACTTGTGAGATATAAAAAGGCTTTACTAAACAATTCTAACAGGTTATGTTTCAAGCGTGAAAATGTGAAGAACCATTTTAGGACAAGTACTCCGAGGTCTTCACATGGTTATATATGAAAGTGACCATACATTGAGCATAGGGATGTCTTTTTTTACATCATGCCCTCTAACAAGGGGCATCAGCGTGCCGCTTCACACCGTGTGCACGAGCAACTCGTCATTGTCTTCTAGGAACTTTGTTTGTGTGCACTGGTGTGAGGCGGCCTCCCAATTTGTCTTTGTGAGGGCATGGTTAAAAAAAGACATCCCCATGCTCTTTTCAACATTTAGTTTTTTAAGAGAAATCAATTAAGGAGCGATCAATGACTCAGGTAACCGAAGGAGTGTATTTCATTCAAGGGCAGGACGAAATGATTCCAGACTCCCATGTATATGTGGTGGGAAAGCCAGACTCCCAGGATCTTTCAATTATTGACGCAGGGCTTATGGGCAAAGGAAGTTACAAGATACAGTCTATACTGAATATGGGAATTGAGCTTAAGGCAATTGCGAGGATTATCATGACCCATACCCATTTAGATCATATAGGCTGCCTTGCTGAAATCAGAGAACAGATTCCCTGGGCAGAACTATGGGTGCATGATACAGAGGCAGATCCTCTGGAAAAGGGCGATGAGAGAACTGTCTACGGTATGGAAATGTTTCAAAATATGTGTATGATGCAATATAGTCTTAAACCAGGTGCCTTTACATTCTATGTTGATAGAAGGCTTCAAGGTGGCCAA
>JAFDDS010000010.1 GCA_019310745.1 Deltaproteobacteria bacterium
AATAAAGCGTGTACCCATTTGCACTCCTTCCGCACCAAGAGCCAAAGCAGCCTTATATCCGCGAGAATCTCCGATGCCACCAGCTGCTATGACTGGAATCTTCACAGCATCCACGACCGTGGGCACAAGCACCATGGTGGAAACGCCCTTAAATCCTTGCACTCCGCCTGATTCCGCCCCCTCGGCCACGATAGCATCGGCTCCTAATGCCTCAGCACCTCTTGCACCCTCGACTGTGGGAGATACAACAATGACTTTTATACCTAAATCATGCAAGATCGGAATAAGCCCTTTGGGTGAACCCCCAGAAACAGTTACCACACTCACCCCTTCTTCAGCTAAAACCTCCACAAATTTTTGAGCTAAAGGGTTCATTACGAAGATGTTTGAACCAAAAGGTTTGTTTGTGAGCTGCTTAGTCGCTGTAACTTGATTCCGCAAAAATTCTGGGTCCTCTGTAAAGGCAGTAGCTAATAGGCCAAATCCACCAGCTTCGGATACAGCAGCAACGAGCTCAGGATTGCAAATAACCCCCATTGCGCCCTGAATGATAGGATATTGACTACCCAGTAATGCTGTCACTCTCGACATGGCATTTCCTCCTTTCAAGCACACTGAATGCCCTGTAGAAATGGTAAATTCCCTTTTTGAGCGGGAAGTATAGGATGAAAGAGGCCTGTGAATCAAGAGAAAAGGCTATACACAACATACATGTGTGGGTCATCCCTTTGTAGGTGTTTGTATGGATGATGATTGAGTCGTGGAGGTCTTTAGTCTTAAACAGTTACATTTGATCGCCTTGAGATTTAAGCCCTGTGCCTTAGGCTAATCCTGCTTTAGCAGGGTTACGTATGCAAACCAATCATTATCCGGCACACCGACAAAACCCTTCATTTCGTACTTCCCTAAAGATTATGGCTTAACAAAAGTCAAACGGAGACTTGATCCCATTTCGCATAAGTTCATTCAGAAACTACGGCCACTCTCATTATTTGAAAAAAGTGAGGTCAGGACTACATTCTTCACCATTCCACATGTCACCATAAATAATGAGGATCTGATTCCTCATCTTTTCTGTACCTTATTACTTTTACAATTAAACAGTTTTTGCTTTTTCCCAAAGGAAAGGCTATATTTTCGTTGAAACCTTCATAAGATGTGAGAGAAAAGAATAGGGGGTATTATGGAAAAACTCATCATCACCGCGGCCATTACCGGAAGCAGGATTACTCGTGAGGCAACGCCCTATATTCCCATCACACCTGAGGAGATTGTGACCTCAGCCATAGAGTGTGAGGAGGCGGGAGCCTCCATTGTCCATATTCATGTGAGAGATCCGAACACAGGTCTTGGGACTCAGGATATTGCGCTCTTCAGGCAAGTGGTCGAGCAATTGCGGGAGAAGACCAATCTAATTCTATGCCTCACCACGAGCGGCATCCCCGGAAGAAATTTCCATATCGAGGAGAGACTCACACCGTTGGAGTTGGAGCCCGAGCTTGCCTCTTTTGACGCGGGATCCATCAATCTGGGCGAATCGGCCTTTATCAATACTCCCGAGTTTCTTCAGGCTGCTGCCATTCGTATGAGGGAAAAGGGGGTGAGGCCGGAGCTCGAGATCTTCGATGTGGGGATGATGGTCACTTGTCTACGCATGAGGGAGGAGGGCTCCCTTACCGATCCGCTTCACTTCCAGTTTGTGCTGGGCACTCCCTGGGGTATCCCTGCTACCCCGAAATCTCTGCTCCACCTCCTCGACTACCTCCCCGAGCGATCCACCTGGTCAGTGATTGGAATCGGAAGGGCACACCTTCCCATCTGCATGATGGGACTTATTTTGGATGGGCACATCAGGGTGGGCATGGAGGACAACATCTACTACAGAAGGGGCGAACTCGCGAAGACCAATGCCCAATTAGTGGAACGGATTGTCAGGATTGCAAAGGAGTATGGCAGGGATGTGGCGACCCCTCAAGATGCCAGGAAAATTCTCGGACTCAAAAGAGGGCCGTAAGAAAACAGAAATCATTCAACGAAAGGAAGGCGTATGGAAATAAACAAAGTTGCCTGCGTGGGTGCTGGGCTTGTGGGTCAAGGATGGGCCACGATCTTTTTATCACGAGGCCTTGAGGTGATCATGCAGGATATAAGTCAGGAGATACTCAATGAATCGATGAAGCACATTCGGATGAATTTAAAGTTTTTAGAAACACACGGTCTTGTGCAAAAGGGAAATGTTGAAGCTGGGCGAAACAGTATAAAAACGACCACCGATATTACCGATGCATGTGGCCACGCAGACTACGTTCAGGAATCCGTGCCCGATACCTACGAGATCAAGAAGCGTGTTTTCAGTGAAATGGATGCCGCTGCCCCGGCTCATGTGATATTGGCTTCCAGTGCTTCAGGATTACTGATGACCGATATCCAGGAGGTGACTACAAGGCCTGAGCGTTGTGTTCTTGTGCACCCGATACTTCCCGTGCACCTTATACCCACCGTTGAGATCGCTGGCGGGGAGAAGACTTCCCGCACAACAGTCCAGGAAGCCCGCGAGTTTATGGAAAGGATAGGCAAGAGCCCTGTGGTGCTCAGGCGGGAGGTTCCAGGGTATATTATTAACAGGCTTCAGGCAGCGTTGTTGCGCGAGGCGATTGATCTCGTTGACAAGGGTATCGCGAGCCCGGAAGAGGTAGATAAGGCCTTTTGCAGGGGAACGGGACTGAGAGATCCTGTTGTGGGACCTTTTCTGCGCATGCATATTGCCGGGAATGGGATCGAGGATTTCATAGAGAACTTCGCCCAATCATACCGCTATAGGTGGGAGACAATGGAGACGTGGACCTCTATACCCCCTTCAGCCATCGAGGCAGTGGTAAAGGGAACGAGAGGTATGGAGATTGTATGCGAAAAGTCGTTAGACGAAATGAGGGCATGGAGGGATGAGATGCTCGCAAATATACTGAAGCTGATGGACAGCAATTAAGACGGTACGGAATACCCTCCCTCTCTTTCTTCAAGGTCAGATCTTTGCATAACTTAACAATCTTTGTAACCCAAGAAAAGAGGGTGGACTTTTCTGAAGTGACTGGTGTAAGGGCGCTGTCTTTTCGCAACTTATCAGTGGGGGAAACCGCAGGCCCAGATTTTTCAAGGCAATGCGGAGGGGGCAAAACTCCCCCATAGATAAGTTGCTGAAAAGACCAGCCCGAGAGCCTCGGAGCTGAAGAAAAGCCCACCCTTGGTAAGAAAATATGAGTTATGCAAAGGTTTCAAGGTTTATCCGCCGTCTTTCTGGCGAGCTTACCCGCCGTTAAAACATTTCATTTCGTAATTCCAAAAAAGATTTACCCCTTCACAAGTCTAAATAAATAAATCACCATTTAAAGATGAAGGAAAATTTGCCCTTGACAGCAGTAGAAGAAATTATTAATGTATAGTAAAATACTATAGATTAAATTAGTATAAAAAATAACCATCTAAATTAATAAATGGGGCCTTGAAAACTGATCAGACAAGCGAGGTCTATTATAATTACCATAAAATGCCAACCAAGATTGTTTGATGGAGGAATCGTTCAATGAGACTATCAACCAGAAGTCGTTATGGCGCAAGAATGATGCAGGATCTGGCAGAACACTATGATAAAGGTCCCACACGGTTAGGTGAAATTGCGAAGCGTCAGGATATATCTGCCAAGTACCTTGAACAACTTATTATCCCCTTGAAGCAGGGCAATTTCATAAGGAGTGTACGAGGGCCCAAAGGGGGACATATGCTGACAAGACCACCAGAGGAAATCAGTGTTGGGCAAATTGTCACAGCACTCGAAGGCGGAACCGAACTTACCGATTGCGTTGGAAATCCCGATGAATGCGGAAGGTCGGACAGCTGTTTGACCCGTTGCATCTGGAGAGATGTCTCAAAGGCTATATATGATCAACTACATTCCATAACTTTGTCCACAATGCTCACGATGGAGAAGAGCGTTTAAAATGCGCTGCTCTAATTTTTTTAGTACACATGACCACAATGATGCGGGAAGATAAAGAGAAGAGATAATGAAGATCGTTTCCATTGCCATAAGCAAGAAAAAGGGGACACGAAAGGCCCAGATTGGTCAAGCCTCTCTCATTCAGAATCACGGTCTTGAAGGGGATGCCCACGCAGGCCCGTGGCACCGGCAGGTGAGTTTTCTTGCCTCTGAAAGCATTGAGGCCTCGAGAAAAAAGGGTTGTGATGTCACCTTTGGAGACTTCGCTGAAAACATTGCCACATCGGGTATTAACTGGCAAAAGGTGCCTGTGGGTACCCTAATCCACCTGGGAGACTCGGCGATTGTAAAAATCACACAGATCGGCAAGGAATGTCACAATAAATGTGCCATATACTATCTGGCCGGGGATTGTATCATGCCTCGGGAGGGGATCTTTGGCCGTGTATTCAAGGGAGGGAAAATACATCGTGGCGATATGGTCCGGATTATTCGCGATCTATGAGATTTCTTAATGAACCAGAGCTTCTCTCATTTCATGCTTTGGTAGAAACACAGAGGTGAACTTTGATATGAATAGTATTCAATCCCAACATGTTGTTTTGCGTGAAGAGGATACCTGCCAGACTTACGAACAGGAGCTGATTGGAGAAGAGCCTCTTCTTTTATTTATTGAAGGGCGACCTTATTCGGTTGTAATGCGCACCCCTGGTGAAGAGATCCCTCATGCAGCAGGTTTTTGCTTAGGGGAAGGGCTGGTGGATGATTTTAAAGATTTTTCTACGATCGGTTACTGTGACCAAATGGACCCCAACATAGTCACTGTTAAACTTAAACCGGCGAGACGGAAAAAGGTAACCACCTTGTTAAAAAGACGAGGTTTTATCAGTCAAACAAGTTGCGGCATCTGTGGCAAAGAAATGATAAAGGACATATGTCAAGATCTTACTCCTATCACAAACGAAACCAGATTCAATATTGGCCTAGCCACGGCGTGCGTTGACCAGCTTGTTCATAATCAGGATTTTTATACAAGGACCGGTGGATCTCACGCGGCCATGCTTTTTGATTCGAAACTCGATGCCTTGTCAGTAGCAGAAGATGTTGGACGTCATAATGCTCTTGACAAGGCAATCGGCAAGATTTTTTTAAGCGGACAACTAACAAAGGCCCGCTTGGCAGTCCTTTCTTCACGGATCAGTTATGAGTTGGTCCAAAAGGCAGCTCGGGCCCATCTGCCTATATTGGTCAGCATATCCCGGCCCACTGCCTTAGCTGTTGAATTAGGGAAAAGTCTGAATATGACACTAGCTTGCATAGGCAAGGAGTCTGGGCTGCTGGTATTTTGCGGGGAAGAACGTCTTACAGGGGAATAAAATCCTTGGTCGATCCCTGAAAAGCAATCCCCTTTTATCATGGGTTGGGCCTATAATTTACGGAATCAAAGTCACGAAAAACTCAAAAATTTCGGTAAATGACATCTACCTCAAGGCCTAAACAGAAGTTTGTGAATGTTCTATGAAAGGAGGTGATAGGAATGAAACGTTTTATGATTCCGAGAGTAGCTCATTGTAGCGAAGGCTGCCAATGATAGTCCCGGGTAAGACTCTAAACTGCCCGTCATTTCATTTTACAATTTTAAAAACGATGATGCATTTTCTTTGCCTCCGAAAGCATTGAAGCCTCAAAAAAGAAAGGTTGTGATGTCACTTTTGGAGACTTCGCTGAAAACATTGCCACATCTGGCATTAACTGGCAAAAGGTGCCTGTGGGTACCCCGATTCACCCGGGAGACTCGGCGATTGTAAAAATCACACAGATCGGCAAGGAATGTCACAATAAATGTGCCATCTACTATCTGGCCGGGGATTGCATCATGCCGAAGGAAGGTATCTTTGGAAAGGTGCTCAAAGGTGGAAAAATAAAACGTGGCGATATGGTCCGGATTATGTGTGACCTAATGAAATAGCATTTTAAGCCAAAGCTGACAAGATAGATCACCTTAATGATAAAGAGTTCATGGAATAGATCAAATAAGTGAAGAATGAGTTGCATGAAAGACTTTTTATCCTCAACATATTTCAGGAGTTTTTAAAGTGAAGAAGACAACTACAATCATACTTGTAACAACCTTAGTTTTAATAGTCTCGGTTACAACTGTTTTTTCTTTTTGGGGAAAAAAATCAAAGACCTTGATCCCGAAAAATGATGAAATAAAAATTCCAACCGCTGGTATAACCGACGGAAAGGCTCATTATTTTAAGGTCAAGGCCAATGACGGCATAATGGTGTCATTTTTCGTATTAAAAAGCAGTGACAGTGTAATCCGTGCTGCAATAGATGCGTGTGATGTATGTTACCGTTCCGGCAAGGGTTACGTGCAGGAAGGTGATTTTATGGTCTGTACCAATTGTGGCAGAAAATTTGCTTCAGAAAGAATAAATGAGGTTAAGGGCGGTTGTAATCCTGCGCCCCTAAAAAGGAAGATTAATGGCAAGGACCTTGTTATTGAGATGAAGGATATCAATGCAAATAGCTGGTATTGCAATTTTAAAAAGCAGTAGGTACAGACGCGTGGACAGGATGAATCATAATGACCTATGATCCTGAAAAATACAGAGCGAAACGTGAAAAAGTTCTCGGCTTTGAAAGGCGCGGGATGGGCTTTGGCGCTGTTGCGGCAATTGTATCAATCTGCATTGTGGTTTCCTTAGGTTTTGTGGTGTTGCCCAGGACAGTTGCATATATTTCAACAAGAAACCTTGACGATGCCATCTACAGGTTGGAACATTCGACGTCATCGCCCAATGAAATAATCTCAGGAATACTTGAGATTGAGGGTGTTGAAAAGGCAATGACTGATAAAGGCGGAACAAGGCTTGTAATAACATTTGATAGAACAGAGGTCGATACAGTGATGCTTTCATCTTTTTTCAGAAAAAAAAGTTTTAAATCCACACTTTTGAACAGGATCAGCCATAGGCAGAGAATGAAATCGCTCAATCAAGAGAAAAAACGTGAAGCTTTATAATATCTCCCTAAACAATCTGAAACGCCGCAAAGGCAAAATGATTTTTTTGGTTATGGGCCTTGTAATTGGTATTGCCACTGTCGTGACCCTGCTGTCCATAACTGAGAGTATGTCAAAAGATATAGAAGCCAGGCTTAACCAGTTCGGTGCAAATATCGTTATGGTACCCAGAAGCAAAAACATTTCGCTTAGCTATGGTGGAATTGATGTGGGTGGCGTCAATTACAAAGTTGATGAATTTGATGAACAAAGAATACCCGAGCTGCGCACAATAAAGAACAGCAAGAACCTGGGCGTCATAGCCCCCAAGGTTATAGGATCTGTAAGAATAAAAGGGAGGGATGTCCTCCTCATGGGAGTGGATTTTGAGCAGGAAATAGCTTTGAAGACATGGTGGCAATTTGACGGTTCTATCCCCAAGCAGGCTGATGAAGTACTTTTAGGCTCTGTAGCGGCAGAATATTTAAATCTATCGCCCGGTGACAGCCTTGATTTTTCTGGCCGGAGCTTCATTGTTGCGTCTGTTCTTCATCCCACGGGGTCCGCCGAAGATAATGTAATCATTGGAGATCTCCATGAGAGCCAGAAGGTTCTGGGGAAAGAAGGAAAGATATCAATGGTTGAAATATCTGCCTTTTGCCAGGGTTGCCCGATCAACGAACTCACACTGCAGATTGCAGAGAAATTTCCTGAGGCAAAGGTCACCGCGCTTAAACAAGCTGTTATGTCAAAGATGCAGTCTATAGAAATGTTTAAGTCTTTCAGCCTGGGCCTTTCAATGGTGGTGATTTTCATAGGCTCTTTGATGGTATTTGTAACAATGATGGGTTCGGTAAATGAGAGAACTCGAGAGATAGGGGTCTTTCGGGCAATAGGCTTCAGGCGAGGTCACGTTATGTATATCATTCTGTTTGAGGCCATGATCGTAGGAATGATCGGAGGACTCATAGGATTCTTTGGTGGAAATGGTATAGCGTGGGCGACGTTGCCTTTTGTTCTCAAAGGGGGGCCATTTGCAGGAATAAACGCCTCTCTTGGGATTATCGCCATATTGCTTTCAATCACTCTGAGCCTTGCAGCAAGCCTTTATCCAGCGCATAAAGCAAGTAGCCTTGATCCGAGCGATGCATTAAGGGTCCTGTAGGGAAATGCATTATGTTTGATTATCTTCACCTTATTGAAATAAAAGAGATTGGCAAGGACTACATCAGCGGTAATACTGCTGTCAACGCAATCAATAACATGAATCTTTTTATCGACGATGGGGAATTTGTCAGCATTGTGGGACAGTCAGGTTCAGGCAAGAGCACCCTGCTTTCCATTATCGGGGGGCTTAATCATCCTACCCGTGGCAATATCTGTGTTGACACCCTTGATATATATAGACTTTCCCGGGAGCAGAGGGCTGATTTCAGGAGTGAATATATCGGCATTATTTTTCAATCTTTTCAATTGATTCCCTATTTGACTGTACTGGAAAACGTGAAACTGCCTATGGCCATAACTGGAATAAAGAATGAAAAGAAAAAAGAGATGGCCATGAGCGTATTAGAGAAAGTAGGACTCCAAGAAAAGGTCAATCGCCTGCCTGATCAATTATCAGGAGGGGAACAGGAACGTGTGGCCATTGCAAGGGCCATAGTCAACAATCCCCCCATCCTCCTGGCTGATGAGCCAACTGGCAACCTTGATAGCCAGACTGCAAAGGATGTTATGGATCTTCTGAAAAAACTTAATGCAGAAGGCCAGACAATAATAATGGTGACACATAATAGCGAAATGGAGAAATATTCGTCCAGGACCATAAAGATAAAGGACGGCTCTTACTTGCCGGGGGTTAAGGACGAGGTTTGCTCATGAAGTGAATGACGGAGGCAGGCATGTATAATTTATTAGTAAGGCAGGCATGTATAATTTATTAGTAATTACGATAGGAGTTGTTGCTATTACTTATATTATCTGGTCTTTCTATAAGAGGCTGCAAAAACAAGGGGACTGGTGTTGTGAGTGCTCGTCATGCAATAATGACGCAAAATATTGCGGGCCACCGGAAAATTCGTTAAATGCCTTGCAAAGAAAAGATATTAAAAGAGACGAGGTGGATACAGTGGGAAATTAACCGGCTACGCGTCTGTTACTTGCACGGTCGAGGGCATTATTAAATAGTATCTGGCCCTCATGAAACAATCTTTTAATGGGGAATAAATATTATCGCTTAAAATAATCGAGAAGGAGGATTTCTATGAGTTCTAAGCTACTGGTGATCATTGCAACAGGCGAAAACGAAAAGGCTTTAACGGGCCTGATGTATGCAAGTCGGGCGCTTACTGAGGGGTGGATGGATAAGGTTAAGGTAATCTTTTTTGGTCCGTCTGAGCGGCTCCTTGTTGAAGACGAACGTATAGCTCAAGCTGCGAAGAAAATTGGTGATATCGAGAAACCGATCGCATGCAAGTTCATATCCGACCGTGAAGGCATTACTGAAAAAATAGAGGATTGTGGGGTGAAGGTAGATTATGTGGGCACGATAATATCAGAGCTAATAAAAGATGGGTATGTGCCAATGGTTTTTTAGGGCTCCTTCCCAGCATGTATGACGTTGAAACGAGTGAGCTTTACATCGCCAGAAGAAATTCACATTACGGGAGTTATCTGCGGTTAACGAGTGCGCTTGACGACATGCTAATAATTTGTAATCTCAACAAATTTTAATGTATCTATGATACTTTACTATTTATGCTCCACATTCACTGATCCCACGTTTTCAAACCGACCTTTCTTGACGCCAGAGCTGATATTTACGAACCAGTGCGTACGTGCCCATGGCACGCTCTGCCGTTTCGAAAAATGGAATTCCGGCCTGACAAAACCTTTGAGCAAGGCTCCGGTCGAACTCAGGGATGCTTACCATAATAAAGGGCTTAGGAGATTCTTTGCTGACCTGGATCATTGATTCTGTGTAGAGAAGATTGGTCTCTGGAGTCAGCCCTCTCCCCACAATTACCAAAGCATCTACTCCTGGGTCCGCAGCAGCTGCTCGAGCAGCCTGGACGTA
>JAFDDS010000011.1 GCA_019310745.1 Deltaproteobacteria bacterium
ACAAGATAGGATAAGGTCTATCCTAACAAATATGGAAGGCATATTGAGATACAACCTTTTCACCAAATCTTTCACGGTAACTGTAACCTTTGATGATACAAAAACCAATGTTGATAAGATTGTAGAACAACTTTCAAAAGGAGGGTATTCAGTTTTGGGAGATCCTCAGTGGGTAAAGTAATTTCTTTCAATGACAAAAGATGGCATTTTTTTCGATGAGAATTTAGGATGATATTTTGATAAGTATTTGTTCTAAGGCCTATCCCCCAGCTATGATAAGTGTTATATGCAGCTGGTCCCCATCCTTAACTGACATAGCGAGTTCCTTTGGATAGGAGCTTTCTAAATTAACATAGATGTCAACATAATTGAGCAATTTGCCTTTTTTATCAAATATCTTCGGTTTGATGCCGGGAAACTGATTCACTAAATCATTCAGGCACTGACCAACAGTAGTACCAGTAACCTTAACCGTGGCCTGTCCATTCGTTAAATCACGCAAAGCCTGATGGATGCTTACCTCTATACTCATTGCCTGTACTATCCCTTTCTCTCGTGGCCACAATGCTCACATTGGGGGTCTTTCTTGACATTGAATTCAGTGAATTTCATATCCAGCCCGTCGTAGATTAACAGTCTATTTTTGAGTAGTTCACCGATTCCCACGATATACTTTATTACCTCTGTTGCCTGGATACAGCCAATGACCGCTGGTGTAACACCAATAACTGGGAATTTCTCCTTGGGAATGTCTCCCCTATACACACATCTCAGACACGCTGTTTTGCCTGGGATAATGGTCATTGCTCTTCCTTCAAAACCGTACACCGCTCCGTGAAAAAAGGGGATATTTTTCTCTATTGCAGCCTTATTCAAGAGATATCTGGTTGGCAGGTTATCCATTGCATCCACTATTACATCAAAGCCGGCTATCAGCTGAAAAACATTGGTTTCAGTTATGGTCTCTTCTATGGCATCTACTTTTACTTCTTGATTGATCTTTTTAAGCTTTTCTCTGGCTGAAGAAACCTTTTTCTTGCCTATATCCTTTTCCCAGTGCAGAATCTGCCTATTCAAATTAGTAAGCTCTACACTGTCATGGTCAACCACACATATCTTTCCAACCCCAGCTGCTGTTAAATATATGGCTGCTGGTGAGCCAAGTCCCCCGGCGCCAGCAATAAATATCCTTGCCCTTTTAAGTTTTTCCTGCCCTTCCTTCCCAATGTCAGTAATCATTATTTGTCTGTCATATCTTTCCAGTTCATTAATCGTAAGCATATGCTCGTCACCCCCCTGGAATAAGGTATATATTGTCGGTGTGCGTCACATGTTATCATACTGCCCTATTCCAATGTCTTCAAAACTTCCTATTCACCCAGCCAAAGGCGCGTGTGAGGGGATTCCCTCATGATTTTTCCATTTGCACCTAAGTAGGTTTTATACCCGCCGCTCAAATTCTTGGACTGAATCCCGTTTTGCACGAGAATGCGATGACCTATATAGGCTCTCAGGCCTACAGCGCAAAAAGGTATGTAATTCTTTTCCTTATCCAGTTCAGGGAGCTTTTGTCGCAACTCGTTAAGCGGTATATGCAATGCTCCTTCGATAACTCCAGCAGTATCCAGCTCATCCTTGTTGCGCAAGTCGATTAAAATAGTTTGGTTCCTGTTAAGATCGCCAAGATCATCCCAGTTAATAGTTTCGATATCGCCCTTTAAAATATTTGTGGCGACAAATCCTGCTATATTAATCGGGTCTTTTGCCGAAGAGTAAGGCGGCGCGTACGCCAGTTCGAGTTCCTCGAGATCGTATACTGTCATTGCGCCATGGATAGCCGTGGCAAGGACATCGATACGTTTGTCCACGCCTTCCATGCCAATGATTTGTGCTCCGAGGATTTTGCCGCTGCTCGGCGAAAAAGCCAGCTTAATCGACATTATCGTAGCACCAGGGTAATAGGAAGCATGCGAGCCAGAGTGGGTATAACTTACAAGGTAGGGTATATTGTTGCGCTTCAGAATTTTTTCATTTGTGCCGGTGGAGGCAACAGTCAGATCGAATACCTTAACCACAGCTGATCCCAAGGTGCCCCTGAACATGGATTTTCGCCCCAGTGCATTGTCAGCGGCGATGCGACCTTGTTTATTTGCTGGTCCGGCGAGTGCCGTCATAGTAGGGAGCCCGGTTACAAAGTCCTTTACCTCCACAGCGTCTCCGACAGCATAGATATTCGGATTAGAAGTCCTCATTGTTGCGTCCACTTTAATACCGCCGCGTTTGCCAATTTTGAGTCCCGCTTCTCTGGCAAGCCTGTTTTCTGGTTTTACACCTATTGCTAAAATGACCATGTCACATTCAATAGAGTGTCCTTTATTAGTCACAACGATTATGCGGTCTCCTTTTTTTGAAAACGACTCAACGCCATTTCCCAATTCACACATGATTCCATTCTTTATGAGATGGGCATGAAGGATAGCAGCCATCTCGTAGTCAAGGGGTGCCATTACCTGGTCGAGCATCTCAACGATAGTTGTTTTCACGCCCCGGTGCACAAGGTTTTCTGCCATTTCGAGGCCGATAAAACCACCACCGACAACCACTGCTGACTCGGGCCTTTTGGTATCGATGTGTGCCTTAATGAGATCCGAGTCGGGGATGGTACGCAGGTTGAAAATATTGTCCAGTTCAATGCCCTTGAAAGGCGGTTTGACAGGTTCTGCTCCTGGTGAAAGAATAATCTTGTCGTAGCTCTCTTTGTACGTCTCTCCAGTTTTGATATTCTTAACCTCGACCTGCTTATTCTTTATGTTGATGGCAATAACTTCAGAGAAAATCCTTACATCAATGTTGTATCGGTCTCTGAATTTCTCAATGGTGGTTACCAGAAGGTCTTCCCGCTTTTTAATAACCTCTCCGATATAGTAAGGCAATCCGCAGTTGGCAAAGGAGATATGCTCTCCTCTTTCAAACAGAATAATTTCGGCATGCTCATCCAGTCTACGTGCTCTGGCCGCAGCAGTCGCACCGCCAGCCACACCTCCAATTATCAATAGTTTGGTTGCCATTATCTTTCACTCCTTGCTAAAAGAGATACCTCACCTGTTATCAATCCCTTCGATCACTCGGTTAGTTTTGTAGCTATCCTGTTCCAAATTCAAATAACAGATAACTCTCATATTGCCGCTGGGCTCATCCTGAATGAAGCCTTTGACTATCAACCAGGGTGCAAGGCCATTTTTCATATAAAAACGAATCGCCTTATCCCTAAGGAAGTCAGTGTTGTCGGGAAATTGATTCGCTGTAAAATACCGATCTATAGAATGCCCGAATTCCACATCCTGTTGAACGGTTTCATGAGGATATTCTCGGCTCCCGTTATAAGAAGGCATTCGACTATCCAGAAATACTTGGTAGACGCCATCTTCTCTTATTTTTTCAAAGGCCCTTTGCAGTAATAAACTGCCCACGCCCTTTTCCCTGCATTTCGGCTTTACGCCAACATTATAAATGAATGCAGATTGAGCCTCTGTTTTAGTGCAGGACTTATGTGTAGAAAATTCAGTAAATTTCCTGGGAAAATTTTCCGGAGAATCCTGGATTGAAAATCTCGAGTAACACCAACCGATTATCCCCGAAAGCTTATCACGCTCTTTGATTGCCAGCATCTTATGACCATTGAGCAATCTGGTTAAGATCGTTTGCCTTGTGACCTGCAATTCAGGTATCCAGATTTCTTTTTCTAAGTCACAAATTTTATCAATATCTGATTTATGCAGCATGGCATAATCTTTGACTTCAAACTCGATAGAAAAGGCCTTTAAGTCCCTATCAAAATTGCCTCGTTTACCCTGTAATGCATTGGATAAATAAGGATTTTTAACTTTTTCCCCGGATAAATTATACGGAGGTGAAATTTGGTGGATCTCCGAACAATGTCCGGGGTATATGTTGGTGTTAGATGGTAGATGTTTCAACAGATGGGTAATGGTTTGATAAAAAATATTTCTGTTGCCACCAGCATGATAATCACTGCAGCCAATATTGCCACCAAAGATAACATCGCCGGAGAAGAAATTATTTCCCCCCCGATCCCAGAAACAGACAGAGTCCCAGGTATGTCCGGGTGCATAAATGACAGATAATGCTATGTCCCCCATCTTGATCACCATGCCGTCCTCCAGAGGAAAAAGATGATTGAATCCCCATGATGATAAGGCATTGAGGCATGATCTATGAACACCGATTTTGATATTAGGAAATTTTTTTATCCATGCAGGTAAACCGAAGGTATGATCTAAGTGACTGTGTGTCAGCAGTATACAATCTAATGTTAATCGCTTTTGCTCTAAGTCATGGACAATCGCATCAAAATCACCACTTGCGTCTATGAGGACGCATCGTGTATGGGGGCGACCAGAAGATGCCAGATATGACATGTTGGGGTTTCTATCCAGAAAAGAATCTTTGCTTAACCATTTCTGGGGCACATGGTTTTTATATGGTAGGATGTGCATAGGGTCCATTTACATTTCAATTTATAGTCCATCTCTAAGTTCTTTCAGTTCATCGTGGAGCGGGCAAAAATAATCATTTTTCGGGGGATAGGTTTCATGCTTTTTTCTCATAATGTCTCGCATGCTGTTTTTCTTAATATTGCCAAAATCTTTTTTATTATTGCGTGAATAACAGAGCCTTGCCTGCCCATCGATACCTAATAGAACGCCTGCGACCCAAAAAAGGCATCCATGCTCTGTTCTGAACACCTCGCCGCCTAAAGAATGTTTTTCTGCAACTTTTTTCAGTCGAACCTCTTGTTCAGCGGTAGGGGCAATGAGATTTTGCCAATAGTCAGATGCTAAACCTAATTCCTCAGGAAACCGACAGGTAAACAGTAGATTCCTTTCCCGACAAAACTGCTCAATTTCTTCAATATGGTCGGCATTTAACTGCATCACCATCGTATTAATGGCAAAGTCAGTTACCTTATGCCCATTGCGAGATGTTATCTTTCCAAAACCCACTTCTAAACAGTTGTCGATTCCCTTCATCACTTTGGGAAACATCCCTTCTGTTTTGGTGATCTGATTAAACACCGCTTCCCTGGAACTGTCTAAGGCCAGATAGATGGTCGTTTGATGATCAAAAAGAAATCTCGCCATGTCTTTATCAATGAGCGATCCATTGGTAAATATCAACGGGATCAAGCCCTGATCACTTGATAGCTCGATGATCCTTTTTAAGTTTTTATCCATTATCGTTTCTCCAACCCCGACAAGGATAACCGATTGCGCGCCCAGGGCTGCCGATTCTTTAATGGCTCTTTTATAGTTATCCAAAGACATGCGATATTCAATGGATCGGCCTGCTTCTTTGAATCCACCCTCGTTGTAACAATACACACATCTCATATTACAACCAGGGCCTGTGGTTAATCCTAAAGAAAGCATCATGTGTTGTTCGTTTTCTGCTTTCATGACTTCCAGGAATTGCTCTCCAGTGAAATCACCATTTCCTCTTAATAATATGGATATATGGTTCATATTTAATTTATCTCGATGTTGCACCACGAATCCTGGCTGGAGTTAGGTTTCTGATTGTCTTACCTCTTCACCTATCCACTCCAGATAATCCAGATTTCCACCAATGATTGGCAAAGCAATGATTTCGGGAGTATCGTAGCTGTGGATCTCTTTAACTAACGTAACAACTTCATCTAACAGCGATGCTTTAGTTTTAATAATTAGAAGGTTTTCTTTAGCTGAATCGAGCTTATCTTGCCACCAGAATAATGAATTAATTCTGGGTACAATATTCACACAGGCTGCATACCTATTTTTAAGAAGGGCTTTGGCTACCTCCTGTGCCTCTTCATCCGTGCCAGTGGTAATAAAAATAACCACATTCTCTTTGTTTTCCATATCTCGCCTGTGTAGAAAGCTTCATAATTATTATCAATTGTTTTGTTGACTAAAAAGGTCAACAATTGTAAAATATAAACATAAAAGTTCAGGTGTCAAGAAAATTAAGGGAGCCTCTTTTGACTAAACCTGTTTAAGATATTAAATTACGGCCACTATTGCAATACATGTTGTTTTGTATTGAGCTTGCACAAAGGCAAATGTGAAGAGGAATAGTATTTAAAATAAGATGTCTCGATCTATTCATGGAATCTTTCAGGTTATTTATATTCAAGGCCTCGTATTTTGCATGGCTGGGCTCATTTCAGGAGCGGGATGTTCCAAGGGTTTCTTGGAAAAGAGGCCTACCCATGAGAAACAATGGGCTTGCGACAAGGCGGCTGATGAGCCCATGAAGCAGCATGATTATGAGAAAGCTATTATTCTTCATCAAAGTTTTTTAAGGAAGGAACCCGCGAATGGGCTTGCGTTGTACCACCTTGGATATGCCTACGGGCAGACAGGAGATCATCAGAAAGAGGCATTGTATTACGAACAAGCAATTGACCTTGGATTTAAGGAAGACAGTCTTTTCTTTAACTTAGGGATGGCATACGGAGAGTTGAATCAGATAGAAAACTCTATTGATGCCTTTAACAAGGCCTTGAATATCAATCCAAACAGTGCTGATAACCACTTTGGACTGGCCCTTGCCTATCAAAGAAGTGTTGCTGACAAAATGGCAGCAGAGGAGTTCTTGAAGGCCATTGAGATCGATCCAACTCACCTGGATTCCCGATTACACCTGAGTTTGCTCTATGCGGACATGGGAGATATGCAAAAGGCCTGTAACCAGCTTCGAGAAATCCTGGAAATTAACCCAGCCCATAGAGGGGCACACGAATTCCTAAAAAGAATTGAGAAGGAATAAGAGGAACTCAAGATATGAATACAAAAGATCTTTGACATATTTTTTCTTGCATTACAAAGGCATGTTATTAGATTTAATGTAATAAAAACTTATGATTGAAAAAGGAGAGTCCCATGAAACACAGAAATGTTGTTTTATTTTTTGTAATCGCAAGCTTTTTTCTGCTATGTGCATGCCACCATACTGTGACGGCGGGAGCTGGAACGACAGTCAAATTAATAGTTCCCAATCTTCCGAGTGGTGGCTGTGGCTGAATGGACGAGCCACAAGATAGGATAAGGTCTATCCTAACAAGCATTGAAGGGATATTGAGATATGAGCTACACGCCATATCTTTTACGGTAATTATAACCTTTGATGATACAAAAACCAGTGTTGAAAAGATTATAGAAAAACTTTCAAGAGGAGGGTATCCAGTTTCAGGAGACCCTCGGTGGGTTAAGTGATTTCTTTAGGTTGATTAAAAATTACATTTGTTAATCTATTTTAAACAGTTATCCAGAAGCTAATCAAAAGCCTTTGCAATGATTTTCTGAGACCCTTCCAACATGAACACAAGAGGAACTAGCCAATATTACATGGGCTAAGATTATTTAAATGTTCTCATCCGTTCCTCTCTCATTCCGGGTTCTTCTACTCTACCGCTGGGTCAACATGGACGATGATCCGGTCGAGATCTGCAACCTCTTCTGCCAGACAACTCTCCACTGCCTTTGCAATCCGGTGCCCCACAGTGACGGTTAGTCGCCCATCAACCACGATATGGAGTTCCATTTGGTGTAACCCCCCGGAGGTTCTGACCCTGAGGTCATGCATGTCGATCACCCCGTCTACACTGAGTGTGCATTGTCTGATCTTGCTCAGGATTTCGGGTTGGGGGGCGGTGTCGGTAAATTCACTGATAGCACCCCAAAGGATCTCCAGGCCAACCTTGATAATGAAAAATGAGACACATAAGGCGGCGTAGGAGTCAAGTATGTGCCATGAAGGCTTGATATGCGCCCCAGCCACGCCCAACAAGACGGCCACAGAGGAGAGGGCGTCGGAACGCTGATGCCATGCGTTGGCCACAATCGCCGAGCTCTTTATACGCCGTCCGATGTGTATTGTGTAATGATACAGAGATTCTTTCAAAGCAATGGACACACCAGCCCCAACCAGAGCCAGCCACGTGGGGTGATATTCAGTATGGTGGTAGATGTTCCATGAAGCCTTTATTCCCAGGTAAAGAGCCGTGGCGATTAAAGTTAGTCCCACGATGGCAGATGCCAGGGTCTCGATGCGAGCGTGACCGAAGTGGTGTCTCTCATCAGGGACCTTTCGGCCGATCCTCAGACCGAGCAGAACAACAAAGTCGGTAAAGAGGTCGGAGATGGAGTGGACCGCGTCGGCGATGAGGGCCTGGCTCTGGCCAAATATGCCAGCCAAAAACTTGAAGAGAATTAAAAAGGCGTTGACCAGGGCCGCAATTAGTGTAACAGACCTGCCAGCTTTGGCTGACTTTGTACTCGATTCAAGCATAGGTTTTTCCAACAGTAGCAGACTCCGTGTTAGTTATTGTGTTACGGCTCCGCATCGGCTTCAAAGGAGTAAACTACACTAAGGGAGCGTGGGACCATCGTGAATCACATAGGGTTAAGGTGAATGTGTCTGACCAACTCTGCTTATGCCCCATTATCTTAATCAATAGATTTATGAGGGCTTTGGATAGATTGAGGTATAAAAATTCCCTTTTGAGCAAGAGTAGAATAAGGATCAAGGCTCTTTTCTGTCAAGGGAAAAAGCATCGAAAGACAGGCAGTTGGATGTTTTCTGCTCATTGTAAGGTATCCACAATCCCATGCTTTCTCAATTTTCCATAGAGGGTGCTACGAGTGATCCCCAGTTTTTTTGCAGCCTGGTACTTGTTCCCCTCAGTCTCCTTTAATACTTTCAGGATTAAATTTTTCTCGGTGTCTTTAAGGGAAGAGATGTCTGCTTGAAATTGGGGATACGTTTCTTTCAGGTTATGGGGGAGATCAATTCCTCTAATTATACCCTCTTTGGCCAGAATGACTGCATGTTCCAATCATAATCTAGAAAAATTTGCATAACCTCTTCGGAAAAGCCTCTGATATGTTTGCCATTGGCATTGGAATAGATTTCAAGAAAATGTTTAGCTAGAAGAGGAACGTCATCCTTTCTCTCCCTTAGAGGGGGGACCGTTACAGGGATTACGTTGAGCCGATAATACAGATCTTCTCTGAATTTACCATTCATCATCTCTTGGTTCAGGTTTCGGTTGGTGGCGGCAATCACTCGAACATCCACCGTAAGGGTATCTTCCGCTCCTACCCGTTCAAATTTTTTCTCCTGCAACACCCTGAGCAATAAGAGCTGCGTGGTAGAAGGAATCTCGCCAATCTCATCTAAAAAAATTGTTCCTCCATC
>JAFDDS010000297.1 GCA_019310745.1 Deltaproteobacteria bacterium
GCAAAAAGTGGGAATAAGGCAATTGAAAGCAAAATCCCAATAAATGGAATTATACTATAAAGAGAGAGAATCTCACCTAAGTTGATGTGCTCGCCAGCTCCTTGATGAGAATTTTCTGCTGCAAACACTGGAAAAGAAAAAGCAATAAAAACTATTAAAAAGAAAAACAGAATCACACTTTTATATCTCATTTATGTGCCTCACAGATGAATGAACAATTTTCTATGTAAACAACCCCTGCTTTGTCAAATATTCTTAAATAATCATGCTAAACAATGCTCATGCCTTGAATGCTGAGCTTTTCCTTTCAGTCGGTGGAAGTATAGGCATGAGGATATCCTTAGTCAAGAAGAAATTACCCATTTTATCTTTATCATAAGAGGACAATTGTAAAGGTGAAAAATGGAATAGAATAGAAAATAAAAAGTAGGAGGTATAAGGATGAGAAAAGTGAAGAGGAGTAGAGTTTTGATTGGAGTTGTTTTACATGTGCTTGTTTTTGTTTTTATCTCTGGATGCGCTACACAAACCTTATCCGAAAAAGAAACCCCTCTAGGAGAATCCCAACGGTCAAAAGACAGTAAAGAAGCATCAATCTCTCTTTATTATGATTTTAAGGATGTGCCGGTTCCAAAAGAACTGAGGCTTCAAAAGGAAAAATCCTTTGTTTTTTTAACAAACGAATTTACGACCGGAATTCTTACTTTTTCAGGGAAGGTGGAATCAGATTCTCTTGTCAGCTACTTTATCAACAAAATGCCTGATGATGGTTGGCGTTTCTTGAGCTCCTTCAAATCGACAAAGAACATATTGTTTTTTCATAAGGAAAACCGATTTTGTATTATAACCATAATCAGCAAAGCCTTTGGTACAGGTTTGGAGATTTTGATTACGCCAAGTTTCCAAAGTAGCTCTTAAGCAATTTTGACTGCGTTATCCCTTATACGAGACTCAGTGAATACATTGACCATTTGCCCTGTAAAGGATTATGTTTTTTACACATTGTCGGTTGAGGCGGAGCTTCGCTAGCCAATGAAAACAAATTACGGGGGAGGGGCAATGCCCAACTCAATAAGTAGTCGTCTGACAAATTCCTTTCCGTCCGGTTTATACGCAGGGAGGACCCATGGCATATCCCGCAATGTCTGTAGCAGGGAAGAAAAGATGTCAAAGGGGATTGATATAATTTGTCGACCTTCCGGAAATAGGTTTCTGCGCTTCATACCGTGGCCAAGACCAGTAATGGAATAATTCAGTTCCCCGGTGAGATAGGGGTAAATGTAAGTCCATGCGCATCCTATCGCGGCTGAGAACTTGCTCGACCACATTTTCCCTGTTCGATAGCTCATTGCCCGGAGTAAAACTTCCGTCTGGTTGGCGTTAGCGAGAAGGATCAACAGGTCCGGCTCGAATGGGAGTGTATCGAGGGGGGAAAAGGCAACAAAGTTCACTACGCCTCTCCCTATCTTTGGGAGATACAAGTACAGCCTGCTTGCGGAACGCGGCCCATCGAAGATTTGTAGCCCGGCTCCAAACTGCCCACTTATGAAAGGCTCCGGGGCATCTGCCTGCCCTAATACATACAGCCCTGCCCCACAGGTATGGTTTTTCTCATCAACATAAAAAGCATTCCCTTGCTGTGCCCTCTTAAGCATTTCACAGAAAGCCATGTTTTCGCTTAGCCTCTCAACAGTGTCTGGTTGTTTGACTAAGAATTTAACGCCTACGGGTTGTACGTCAAAGTCAAATTTGTCCAATATAGCTAAATCTTTCTTACTGAGAGTCATTTTAACCTCCTGCATTTAATGTGAAAACTGTCAACGCTCTGACATAAAGTTACTGTCCACAGACAAACATCATTTGGTCCAGGGACAATGCCAATTATGTATGGCGTACAGGTTCAAGTAGGTAGGATGTTCAGGCTTCCCGCCCAGTCAGGCAAGACAACGAGGATTTTGAGCACGGCTATGAAATGGGCAAAAACCATTACTTAACAGGGGGAATCCTGGTTACAGTTTTGCTCCAGATGAACTCGTTTACCTTTTCATCTGATCTGAATTTTTTCATATCGTAACGTTCATAATGAACAATTTCGTTTAGCTCTCTCCGTAAAGAAGCCCTCTCCCTTACCGGACGAAGTGTCTTATCTCTTTTTTCCTTTTCCTCATCAGGGTAGCCCAGTGGCACAATATGGTCAACGGTATATACATCAGGAATCCCCAGCAACTGCCTGATTTGTGTTTCCCGCGACTCAGTCTGCATTGTACCCCAAGCCGTGGCCAAGCCGAAGGTTGCTGCGGCTAGTTGTAGAGTGTAAATGGAAACAGCCAAACTCTGACGTAAGAGAATTTCCCCTTCGAGATGAGCAGGGTATGTCGCTTCCAGCCGTCGATCACCACAGACTATGATGAGGATCGGGGCAGTAAAGTCGGCTTCTCGTAATTTTTTACGTCCCGATGTAATGCTCTTCGTTATACTCTTTTTTTTTGCAACATCTTGAACTACCACAAACTCCCATGGCTGTGAGTTCCCTGCAGAAGGTGGAAGTCTAGCTGCTTCAAGCACCTTTTCCAGAGTTTCTTTCGGTACTGGATCTGATTTGAACCTACGGAAGCTCCTCCTGTTCTTAACAAGTTCAAGAAAATCATCATAATTCATCGTAACATCCTCTCTCCGTCGTGAATTGTCGCTTTTATATATTGTCGTTTAAAAATCGATCTTTGTGTTCTATGACAAGCTCCTCGCCTTAATGTGAGTACATTAGGTGCGAGGTTCCGGGGGCGCGATGCACAGAGCCCCCGGAAATAATAGTTATGCCTATTTTTTTGTAAAAATGTGGCGCAATGGGTAGAGACCCACTTTTACCACCTTGCCCTTCTGCACCTGGTCGATACGTATCTCATCAACGCCTTCGATATCGCCAGGACCATAGGTCAGCGGTGTACTGCTTATGTCACCGGTGGGAAGGTTTTTGATCTTGAAGAAGCCTTGCTCCAGCACGTCACGCGGCGTGAGTTTTTCAAAAGGCACCTTTTGCATGGCCAGCCGTAACGCCTCAACCTGGATCATGGCCTCAAGGACGCCTGCTTCATACATGATGTGGGTAACCCGCTTGCCGGTGCGATACTTATCCTGCAGGTCGCTGCAGAACTTTATCCCGGGGGTGGCGAGGTCGTCCATGGGGCGGAAGCTACCAGCGCAGACATACCCGTCACCCAGCTC
>JAFDDS010000298.1 GCA_019310745.1 Deltaproteobacteria bacterium
TTCTTAAAATCCTGCATTTCCCTTCTTATATTTTAATACACTTCTACCATAGAGGGAAAAAGGTTCTTATATGATACGCAGATTACTACTTAATAAAAATATGCTGATATTTTTCTTTTTCCCCTTGTTTTTTTACCTCTTTTTCAATGCCTTTCATCGAGTTGCTATTGCAAAGCCCAATTCTGCCAAAATTCTTTTAAACAAGGCAGAGGCGTGCACAAAAAAACTTTATCAATCGAAAGCTAAAAAGAAATACAGACATAATTGGGAAAGATGCATCAAGAGGTATGAAAAGACTTATAAGACATTTCCAGGAACATATTCGCTGCGTGTAAATTATGGACCAATCTCTATGGTTATTCAGGAAGGAATTCTGATATAGACACGGCCGTATCACTCTATCGAGAACTGGTAGAGAAATACAAGACACATAGATTGGCTGATGATGCACAATACAGATTGGGATTGATCTTTTATAGGCATAAAAAGGATCCAAAGCAGGCCTATGTTGAATTTTTAAAGGTAGAGATAAAGTTTCCAAATGGAGATGCAAAGGTCAAAGCATCTAAGATGATGGATACATTGGAACGTCTCTTAGGAAAGAAACGATTGGCACAAGGAGGTGTCAAGAAGACCAAGCCCAAGAAAAATAAATTAATTGTGGTAAGGAATATCAGGCATTGGTCAACCCCAACGTACACGAGAGTGGTTGTCGATTTAGAGAAAGCAGTCAAATACAAGAAGCATCTATTAAAGAAAGACCCGGATCTAAGGAAGCCACGAAGGCTTTTTGTAGATTTACAAAATTCCTGCATTAGCAAGGAGATAGAAAGTTCTATACTCATTAAAGACGGGCTGTTAAGAAGGGCACGGGCTGCACAACACGACAAAAAAACTGTCAGGGTTGTCCTCGATATTGAGAATATGGAAGGATATAGGATCTTTCACCTTTATGATCCCTTTCGGATTGTGGTTGATGTGCAAGGCGAGGAGCAGAAGGCAAAGCCAATAAAAACAGTAGTTGCTCAAAGGTCTCAGAAGGAAAAAGCAACAAAGGAAGGCAAGAAAGAAGGCATATCTTTAGCGAAACAGTTAGGTTTAGGAGTAAAGAAAATAGTAATTGATGCAGGCCATGGTGGAAAAGATCCGGGTGCTATTGGAAGAAATGGCCTAAGAGAAAAAGATGTTGTCCTTAAACTTGCAAATTTAGTGGCAGAAAGAGTAAGGGAGGATCTTCATTGCCAGGTTATTTTAACTCGAAGAAGTGATGTATTTTTGCCTTTGGAAAAAAGAACCGCAATTGCCAATATTAAAGGGGCAGATCTATTTATCTCCCTTCATGCAAATGCGCATAAAAATAGGAAGCTTCAGGGCTTAGAGACCTATATCTTGAATATAGCCTTAGATGAAGAGAGCATGAATGTGGCTGCAAGAGAAAATGCTACCTCTACAAAAAATATAAGCGACCTCCAGATGATTCTCAATGACCTTATGCTTAACACAAAAATAAATGAGTCGAGCAGGCTCGCAAAATTTGTGCACAAGGGTTTGGTAAAGGAGCTGCGGAAAAGATACAAGATAGTTAAGAATAGGGGTGTACGGCAGGCACCATTTTATGTCTTGATCGGTGCTGAGATGCCCGCAATTCTGGTAGAGGTAGGTTACATTACAAATACGATAGAAAATAGACGGCTTAAAAGCGTGTCGTACCTCAAGAGCGCTGCTTCTGGTATTGTGAAGGGCATTGATTTATACATTAAGGATATGGAGGTAGCCTATAAAGGTGGATAAGATTTTAATTTTGCAGCCACTTAAGGTAGGCATCTATAAATGTATCAATATCCCCATTCATCACCCTATCAACATCCCCAACTTCAAGGTTTGTCCTGTGATCTTTTACTAATCTGTAAGGATTGAATGTGTATGACCGTATTTGATTACCCCATGCTATCTCTTTCTGGGATTGGTGTCTAAGCTCTTTTTCTTTGCTTTTTTTCTCTTTTTCCAATGCATAGAGTCGCGCTTTAAGAATTTTTAATGCGAGGTCTTTATTTCGATGCTGGGACTTTTCATTTTGACACTGGATAGCTATATTGGTTGGTAAGTGGGTAATCCTTACCGCAGAGCTAGTTTTATTAACATGTTGTCCACCTGGACCACTAGCCCTAAAGGTTTCTATCCTTAGATCCTTTTCGTTAATATCTATTTTTATGTCATCTTCAATCTCTGGCAAGATAGATACCGATGCAAATGATGTATGTCTTCGACTACTGGCATCAAAAGGAGACATCAAAAGGAGAGATCCGGACCATCCGGTGAATGCCATGTTCAGATTTAAGATAACCGTATGCATGAAGTCCACTTACAGTGAAGGTAACATTTTTTATCCCTGCCTCATCACCTGCCAGGTGATCAACGATTTTGGTCTGCATCTTTCTGGATTCTGCCCATTTAAGATAGAGCCTGAATAACATTTCGACCCAATCTTGAGCCTCTGTTCCTCCTGCGCCTGCATTTATAGCTATAATAGCATTTCTTTTATCATCTTTATCACTGAAGAGGGTCTGAAGCTCGTATCGTTTTATCTCTTTTTCCAGCTCAGAAAGCGTTGTGCT
>JAFDDS010000012.1 GCA_019310745.1 Deltaproteobacteria bacterium
ATCTGCTCCGGGGTTTGCCTTAGGCCGGTGTAGATCACTTCCATGCCATTGTCAGCCAATGCCCTTGCCACCACCCTGGCTCCTACATCGTGACCGTCCAGTCCTACCTTGCCGATTAGTATTCTGTGCTTCCGCTTCATCGCCTTTCTCGCTCTCATCCCTTGGCCGAAAAGTGCTCCCTTGCCTGGTATTCCCCAAAAACCACTCTCAGAACGTCGCAGATTTCACCGACACTGGCATAAGCACGCACCGCCTCCAGCACCGGTGGAACAAGGTTTCCGTCACCGGCCGCCACCTCTTGAACATGGGCTAAGGCTTCCTTGACAAGTATAGCATTGCGCTCATGCCTCACCGCGTTGAGTCTGTCTATTTGCGTGGCCTCAATAGCCGGATCAATCCTAAAGGCGCCGAAAGACGTCTTGGATTCGGTCCTAAACTTGTTGACTCCGACGGCCACCCGCTGCCCCCTTTCAAATTCTCTTTGGCGCCTGATTGCCCCGTCGCTGATATGGGCCGTATAATAGCCGCTTTCAATTGCCTGTATTGCCCCGCCTCGATCTTCAACCTTCACAAACTCCTCATAGATCTGTTCCTCGATCTGCGTGGTGAGGGTCTCTATATAATAAGATCCGCCCAAGGGATCTGCGGTATTGGTTATTCCCAACTCATGGGCCAGTATCTGCTGAGTCCTCAGCGCGATCTTCGCGGCCTCCTCGGTGGGGGTTCCCAGGACCTCATCGTATGATGCATTATAAAGAAACTGTACGCCTCCCAATACATAGGCCAATGCCGCAAGGGTGATGCGGACGATATTGTTCGTGGGTTCAAGCAGCGTTTCTCCTCCATGGGAGTACGCGGTGATCTTCAGGGCCATCGATTCCGGTTTCTGGGCCTTAAGCTTTTCCTTTACGATCCGTGCCCAAGCCCTTCGGGCAGCCCGAAAAAGGCAAATCGACACAAAGAAATCCATGCGCTCATCTAAGAACATGGTAAAAAATGGGGCAACATCATCGATCTGGTAGCCTTGATCTAACAGATGCCGTATGTAGCATACGCCGTTGGCCATAGCAAAGGCAGCGGCCTTAGATGAACCCGCACCAGCAGCATTAAGGTGGTTGGCGCAAAAGGTTAAGGGATACCAGTGGCGGGCATGTTCGGCACAATAGCTCACCACATCTGTTGCCAACCTCACTGCCGGCCGAATAGGAAAAATATAGGTGCCTCTGGCAACATACTCCTTGAGAACATCATTCTGCAGATCAACCACAAAATCCGAGGTTTTTAGGCCCTGTTTTTCTCCCAGGGCAATGAACAGCGCCAAGGCAATGGGGCCGAATGAATTCCCCAGCATGCTGACACGTCTTAATTTGTTGAGGGGGATGCCCTCAAAAAGGATTTCCATGTCTCGGAGGGTGTCGATCGCAACCCCTACCTTCCCGACCTCTCCTTTGGCCATGACATGATCAGAGTCATATCCCACCTGGGAAGGGAGGTCTAGGGCCATGACAATCTCATCGGCTCCGCATTCAACCAGCTTTCTATATCGCTCATTGCAGGTGGCTGCTTCGCCGAAGCCTGCATAAGCCCTCATGATCCAGGGCTCCGCGCGGTACATCAAAGGGGTTATCCCACGGGTAAATGGATACTGACCTGGAAAACCCAGGTCCTTTCCATAATCAAACCCCATGTCTGAGAGATCCAGAGGGGTATAAAGCGGGTTACTGACGAGACCGGTATCGGTGACGAACGCTTGCTTCCGCTCTGATTTCTCTGCAAGCGCCGGTTTGAGACATCGCTCCTCCCCCTCCTTCTGGATTTCTTCAACCGACTTCAAATCTTCGCGATTACCCATACCGCTCCTCTTTGTCTTAATGGATCTTTCGTTCAAAACTCTTCCAGTAAGGCTCCCTCAGGGCGGCCTTCTGGACTTTCCCGTACGGGTTACGAGGGAGTGCTGTCAACATATCCACTGATTTCGGTTTCTTGAAGCTCGCCATATGGTCGCGACAGTAGTCGATGATCTCCTGTTCGGTAATCTCATATCCCTCTTTTGGGACTACCACGGCCTTAATAGCCTCCCCCCATTTGTTGTCAGGAATACCAATCACCGCAACCTCTTTTACCTTTGGATGGGTGACAACGACATCTTCGATTTCCTTAGGATAGATATTGAAGGCCCCACTAATAATCATGTCCTTCTTTCTGTCAACGAGATAGATATATCCCCTGGAATCAGCATATCCCAGATCACCGGTATGAACCCAGCCATTCTTCAAGGTCTGAGCGGTCTCTTCAGGGTGATTCCAGTATCCCGTCATTATGTGATTGCCCCTAACAATTATCTCTCCCACATCCCCTGGCTTTACCTCGTCTCCGCTATCATCAACGATCCTTATCTCCACATTGATACAAGACCTTCCAGCGGACGCCAGCTGGGAAACCATCTCTTTTGGTCCTTCAATGATATGATCCCTGCTCGATAACTTCGTAATGTACATAGGTGCTTCCGCTTGCCCGTAGAGTTGAACGAGCTTTTCCCCGAAGAACTGAACTGCCTCGATCAGCCTGGGGACAGCAATGGGAGAGCCGCCATAGATAATGGAATGAAGGCTGCTCAGGTTGTACTCCGTCTTCTCAGGCGATTCGGAAAGGGTGTAGAGCAAGGTAGGAACCAATTTCAAGACGGTTACCTTTTCCCGCTCAATTGTGTCAAATACGACCGCTGGGCTAACCTCCGGCACGAGCACGTTAGTTGCGCCCTTAACAAAAAAGGGAAGAACAAAAAAACCAGCGCCGTGGCTTAGGGGTTGGGTATTTAAGAGAACATCTTCTTTAGTGATTGGGCCATAGTCCAGGATAAGGTTAATGGCAACGTTTGCCCAGGATTTCTGGGTTAACATAACTCCCTTCGGTTTTCCTGTTGTACCTGAAGTATAGAATAGGGTGTGTAAGTCCTCCTCTTCCATCTCACCCAAAGGTTCGGCCTCAGAACTGTTTTCAATCAGATTCTCATAGTCGTAGGCATCTAAAACACTTTCCTTAAAGAGTCCTTCTGAAACCCGCACGAACTTCTTGGCCGTCTTTAGATTGGGTTTAATAGCTTCAACCGTATCTGTGAAACTCTCTCCGAAGATGAGCGTTTCAGCGCCCGCGTCATTCAACATGAACTCATGATCGCTTCCAGTTAATCTGGCATTCAGAGGGACTCTAACGATACCTGTTTTAGATAAAGCAAAATCAATTTCAATAAATTCACAGCAATTCTTCAAGAGCATTCCAACCCGGTCCCCTTTCTTTATCTCAAGTTGGAGGAGTGCATTCGAGAGCCGATTAACCCTGCTATTCAGGTCCCCAAATGTCCTTCTGGCGTCCTTGTAAATCAGTGCTATGTTGTCTGGATATTCATGTACCGCTCTCTGAATCAAGTGCTTTACGTTCATTGCGTCGCTCCTCTCTTGAAAATCCCTTTTTTGAGTTTCCTGCTTTCACACTGTGGGCGTGAGGTTTTTTTTAAGCTTATTTGAAATTCGAGCTGCACCAAGCTTGATGTCATCGAGACAAGTCATCATCTTGGATGAAAAACGATTATCTGGCCCCAAAACGCTGAGAGCAACAGGACAGACATAACTGCTGATGGGAACCGAGATGGAAGCGCTTCCTGGTGTTCTTTCGCCAAAACTCATGGCATATCCTTGCTCTCTGGCCTTCTTTACCTCTGTTAGTAATGCCTCTTTGTCTGTGATAGTCGAAGGTGTTAGGAGAATAAGGGTAAGATTGTCCAATATGACATGAAGTTCAGCATCTGGGAGCTTCGAAAGCAATACTTTCCCTGCTGACCCTGTGTATATTGGTTCACTGATCTCCCTACCCCCTCCCGTATATTTGATTTGTTCAAGGCTCTGCAATTCATCCAAACACATCCGCTCGACTCCACATCGAATATGAAGAAGCACCGTCTCTCCGCAAAGATCTCTTAACCGCTTCATCTCACTGAATGCACAAAGGGTAAGTACGTGATGTGCAATGCCTGGTTGTGCTGCAAGCTCAAGAATCAATGGGCCCAGATAGTAACGACGTGTTAAGGGGTCCTGCATGACCATCCCTGACATCTCAAGAGATTTTAAAAGCCTATGAACTGTACTTTTGCTGAGTTGAAGTTCCTTAGATAGATCGCTAACGCGATCAACTTCATTGGCTAAATGCCTTAAGACGCGGCTACCCTTTATGATAGAATTTACTATTTTGCTGCCTGTCATTTTTTCCACCTTGAGAAACAATTGTTTTCTATAATAGAAACCTTACAGATAGTCAAGAAAAAATTTTGGAACTGACGCGATATTTTTCTCCCAACTACTATACCACTGTATATCCTTTTTTCACTCACCTTCTTGTCTGCTGCGGGTGGCAATCCGGGCTGACTTATCTTTGCAGAGCGGTGCCCTAATTTTCCGCTGTGCTTACCGGTTAAGGCAGTTACCAAACAGAAAGATCTCCGACTTGTTCTCGCGAGAGAGCTATTTTTTCAAGATAGTAATCGCACAATTTCCCGGCGTACCAAGACAATGTGCCATACCGAGTCGAGCCCCAGCTACCTGTCGTGGCCCTGCCTCTCCTCTCAATTGCCACAGTATTTCTGCTATTTGGGCCAATCCACTAGCTGATAAGGGGTGGCGCCTCGACATCAAACCACCACTCGTGTTAATGGGGAGCTTTCCGCCCAAGTCAAAGGTGCCCTGCTCAAGTAAGTGCCCATATTCGCCCTTCTTGCAGAGCCCCAATTTCTCACCACTCGTGAGTTCCGCAGATGACATGGTGTCATAGACCTCTACTAGGTCCATGTCTTCCGGCCCATACCCTGAAGCTTCATATGCCTGCCTAGCGGCAAGCTCAGTCCTGTCTGGGTTATGAATATTGATGCTCCCTGCGCCCTTCATGTTACCATAGGTCTCAGAGGTTAGCACTGAAGCAGCTACCGTAACGTTCCTTGCTTTTGATTTGAGCATTTTAGCACTGCAGAGAATAGCGGCCGCTGCCCCATCGCCATTTGCACAACACATAAGAAGGCGCAACGGGGTTGCAATCATGCGAGAATCAAGAACCTCTTCAAGAGTAACTTCTTTTCGGAACCCCGCATAGGGATTCAAGACGCCGTTCTTGCGGTTTTTTACGGTGACCATGGCAAACTGCTTCACTGTCGAGCCATACTCTTGCATATGTCTTTGTATATCAAGGGCGTAGTTTGCCGGCTGCACATTGAATCCCATATCTCTCTCATACTCAGGCCACGAGGTGTCGTCTAATAACCCCCCAGGGATTTTTTCGACCCCTACCGCAAGACATACATCATAAAGACCTGTGGCTATTGATTCATAGCAGAGTCTAAACGCAGACGCCCCACCTGAGCACGCATTCTCAACGTTAACAATCGGTATACCCGTCTTTCCTATTTGGGCGGCAATATTGTGTCCGACCCCCATGCCTGAATAAGCATTAGCACAGAATACAGCCTGTATGCCTTTCCATTGAAAATCGGCATCCTTTAGGGCATTCATTACTGCCTCGCGCCCCAAGTCCTGGTAGTCCCTGTCAGGATACCTCCCAAATCTGCATATGCCAACGCCTGCTACAACTACTTCTCTCATAATACCGAATCCTCTTAGGTATAAGCTCTTTATGATTATTCTTTAACGGGTCTAAATTTATGGCAAACTATCTCGTTACCCTCGTCATTGGTGTATAGTTTTTCAATGACTAGTTCCACCTTCATGCCAATATGAAGCTTCTGAAAGTCACACCCTGTATAGAGCGTCTCAATCCTGACCCCCTCAGGCAGTTCAACCCATCCGAATGCATAGGGAACTGGTCCTTTATAATGGCTTCCGGGTGGTTGCATAACAATGGTGAAGCTATATATCTTCCCCTTCCTGGTCAGCATAGTTTCCTCTAACTTGCTCCCTTGGCAGTTCTGGCAAACCATCCGTTTTGGAAAGAAAAGCTCCCCACAGGAAGGGCACTTACTTCCGATGAGCTGCGGCTTCTGATCAAGGGTTGACGGGTTTGAAAAAAGCCCGTCTTTTATGGGAATTTTCGGGGCATTTGATGTCATATTTTCTATTCCGCATTGTAGAATCATTATTCTAAAATATCATAATTTTTGAATAAAATTTTGTCAAGTATTTTACTTTTTATTTTTTTTGAAACAGCATTGCGGTCGCAAAGGCAACAGAAGTTGCTTTTTGGCAGCGCCCCGCAACATACTATCAGGGGGCACCAACGGCCACCGTTTCTGTGATAATGTCAAGCGAGATGGAAGAAGATGTTAAATTTGCCTCAACGGCTGTAACCCTTTTTACCCTTTTATCTTTTTTCTCTCTGTGCTTCTGGAGCTATCCGGTAAGTTTTTTAGGCGCATACTCCAAAAATAATAAAAGGCAGTTCGTACCCAGCCCAGATTTATAAAATGAAAAGGATCATATTATTGGATCATATTTTTGGTTGACCACACTGGGAAATCCCTGATAGTTTGAAACAGTAGTCATTTTTCTGGCTTTTTTGGGAAGAATTCCTTTGAGTGGAGGCAATATGAAAAAATATAAATTCAGGGTCGTGATAGAACAGGATGAACACGGCTATTTGGTAGCTACAGTTCCCTCCCTTAAGAGCTGCAATACTTAGTCTAAAGCGATGGAAGAATTGATGCCCAGAATTAGGGAGGTTATTGAGCTTTGCCTTCAATCCACTTTTAATGGAAATTCTATCTGTTTCTATCTTCCATAATCTTAAACAAAACAAGGAAACATGGAAGGAAAACCGTGACGAGTGACTAAGTCCCGTGTGTGATATTTATGAGGGTGATCCCTTAGGAGGCATGTCAGTTACTCCTGATGGATTTGCTGGTCTGACACGCATCCTTATGGAAATTGCCCGCGCAAGCTGTGATGGGAAGCTCGTCTTAACCCTCGAAGGCGGATATAATCTGCAGGGTTTAAGGGATTCTGCAAAGGCAGTGTTAAAAGAATTGAGAGGAGAATCAACAATAGAAGGCCGAGATTGGTCTGACAAAGAAAACCAAAGGATTTTAGCCCCTGTGCTTGATAAGGTAAAATCAATTCAAGGGAAATATTGGAAGTTTTGAAACTCGATTATATAGGAATTCCCTTTTTAGACGCAGATCAACGCAGATTATAAAGATTTTTAATATAAAGAGCTAATAGAATAACCAACGATGATAAAGGTAGATCTCAAGGATCTGGATCTGGATGAGACAAAGGCACATGTAGAAAAAATCGGACTTGAAACCTATAAGGCAGAACAGATCAGGCAATGGATATTTGGCCACAAGGCTACATCATTCGAGGGAATGACCAATATTTCTAAAGAGTTAAGGAGCTATCTCAGCTCCTCTTGCATTATAAGCCAGCTAAAAATTACTAAAACCGACATCTCTCTTGATGGCACAAAAAAGGTCTTATTTGAACTTGAGGATGGTAACAGGATTGAATCTGTTCTTATCCCTGCAAGGAATCATTTTACCGTATGCATATCATCCCAGGTTGGGTGTGCTATGGGATGTAAGTTTTGCCTTACTGCCAAGCAGGGATTTATCCGGAACTTGAAGAGTTCTGAGATAATAAACCAAGTCATCCAGATGAGGGAATTGCTCGATCAACCAGAAAAACTTACGAACATTGTTTTTATGGGCATGGGTGAGCCATTGGCCAATTTCGAGGCTGTAAAAAAGGCAGTCAATAATATAATCTCTCCTGGTGCCCTTAATTTTTCTCGCCGCCGAGTGACTCTTTCTACATGTGGTCTTGTGCCGGAAATACAACAATTTGGCAAAGAACTTCCAATCAATTTGGCTGTTTCCCTGAATGCTGGCGATGATAAAACGAGAAACATCCTTATGCCAATCAATAAAAAATACCCTTTAACGAGATTAATAGAAACACTTAAGCACTTCCCCTTACGTAAGGGCAGGAGAATTACTTTTGAATATATTCTTATAAAGGATATTAATGATAGGCTCAGCGATGCTACTAACCTGGCGAGACTCCTGAAAAATCTCAGGGCAAAGATAAACCTGATCCCATTTAATCGTTATAATGGGAGCCCATTTGAGGAACCTGATGAAAAGAGAATTCTCGCCTTTCAGGACGAGCTTATAAGAAAAAACTATACTGTTATGATCAGAAAAAGCAAAGGATCTGATATCTCTGCTGCCTGCGGGCAATTGATAACAGCCACATAGAATCCTTTGGTAAAGGCCGAATCTCAGTCTTGTACGGTGTTCACCTCTAGTTTGACCTCACCAAACTCTACCGGGCCCCCTGGAAGGTCTCCTTTTTTTTCTGAAATTTTCACTCCCCTGGTCTTCATCCCAACTTCCGTAGAACCGGTTTTTACCATGTAGATACCTTGAGATGGAATGAGGTCCAGCTTCCCAAGCTGAGTAGTTGAAGCATAAAGGGTAATGCTCTCAAATCCCAGAGGTGGACTTACTTCCAGTTCAAATCTGTCTCTCCCTGAAGGTATTTCATAAATGACACCACCATTGAAATAATTTTCACTCCTGTAAGGATTAGGAATGAGTTGGATGAGATGGTCTGCAGCATCGTAAATAATTCTAGCAAAAAAGGGCTTGTTTCCTTTAAGATAAATCTTTATTTTCTCACCAATTTGGTATTGTTTCTTATCAGTCCAAAGTTTCACTGTGAGAGGTGCATTAGGGTCATCGAGAAGGGTTTTTTCCTTGACAACTTTCCTTAGAGAATCTGGATCAGGGGTAACCTCAACCTTGATCCTTACCTTATAGCATTCACCAGCATACTCAGTTTTGAACCATCCTTTCTCCATTTCTTCAATAACGCTCACCGTTGCCTGG
>JAFDDS010000299.1 GCA_019310745.1 Deltaproteobacteria bacterium
AGAAATGTTGGGATGAACGACATATCTTCATCTTTGTAATGTTGTCCTAAAAACTGCTCATTTCCACCAGGGTCCAGCACAACTACCCAGACCCATGGGTTTCCTTGAATCAACGTATTCATTTAATCCTCCTTTCCAAAGGTTGTAGGGGTATAATTTTTCTGAGGCAAAGGTATGGCATATAAACTAACAAATGATTATTTCCCGAGCATTGTGATTACTTTTTGGATATCAATATCAGAACTCATCCAGTCGGAGAGGCGTACAGATTTTCCTCCTTCCGCGCATCTACCGAGGAAGGAAGATCTTGTACCTTGTCTCTTGTTGGGGCCAAAGGTGATTTTTGGACCTATACCTTGCAAATTTTTAATGGACTCCATGGCCTTAACGAAGTTTTCCACTGTAAGATCGCGGCCACATCTCTTTAAGCCTTCCACCATTGGTTCCACAAAACCAAAGCCAGCATAGAAGAAGATCCCCCACCTATCCCGAGGGGCAAATTTCTCTTGAGCCTTTTTGTATTTTTTCATGAGGGGGTGCTGAGAATCGGGGCCTTCAGCAAAGGTAACAAAGATCACATTCTTGAAAAGACCCTTGCTGATTTTGTACATGATAAGCGGGGTACTCGTAGTCATCCACTGGGGTTTAAAGCCTATCTTGGCGGCAGTTCCGAGCATAATGGCCCCATGTTTTGGAAGCACCCACATAAGCACACAATCGGGATTTGCGGCCTTTAACTTCATGCAATGGGAACTGAGGTCTGTATCCAGAGGTTCTGCAGATACTGCTGCAACTAATTTCAGGCCATGTTTTTCAAGGGCAACCTCTGCTCCGTAAAGCCCCAATTTACCATAATCGTCGTTCTGATAGAAAAAGGCGATTCTTCTTTTACCCATTTTTTTGACTGCATAATTGATTAGAATAGCGGCCTCATCACAATAGAGGGGGTAATCAGCAAAAAGATATTTGGTGGGAGGGTATGCCCAATAGGTGGATCCGGCTGCCGGCCCTACCCAAGGTACCCTTTTATGATGCAGATACTTTTTCACGGCCATACCCGTTGCTGTACCTACCCCAGATGCAAATGCAAAGACCTTCTTGTCCTCCACAAGCTCTTTGGCAATGGCCTTTGTCTTAGGAGGTTGATAGGCGTCGTCCCTCAGAAAGTAGGTGATTTTACGACCATGAATTCCTCCCTCGGCATTGATCATATCAAAATAACAACCGGTTCCACGGGCAACTGCACCCCAGAGAGCAGCAGGCCCTGTTTGAGGGCCCCACTGTCCGATGCGAATCTCAGTATCGGTGACACCCCTTTCTGCATGTGCACCGGGAATGATAGTAATAAACAGGAGTATAGTAAAGGCCAGCAAAATAACTAAATTCTCTTTTTTCATTTTTTATTCTCCCTCTTAAAAGTTTAAGATTCTGGTATAGCTTTGAATAATTAAGCTAACGCCAGCACATCTTTTTTTCTGTAGGGCCTGTTCGCTGTCTTTTTCACATGACTGATTCTCTTTACAATTAATTCTATCAGTATCTCAGAGATCTTCAAGAAGAAAAAGTCAAATACTCAGCTATATTGATATTACCATGAATGCTGTTTCACCAATTTATTACATAGCCCGGGTGTATTGTCTTAAATACTATTGTCCTGACTGGTTAACTCCCTGCATTTTGTTATCAAACTTTTAAAACACACTATTTTTTACTATACACTATTTGTCGGTCTTGTTATTGATTGACTCATTAAATTTGGTATCTTTACGCAAACGATTGAACTTTGACAAAATACCATGAGGTGAAAAATGATTAAAGAAAACAAGGTGTATATAATGGAGTCAGCAGAAATTGTTGGCGAGGTTACAATAGGTGAGAATTCATCAGTGTGGAATAAGGCTGTGATACGAGGTGATGAGTCCTCTATTAGAATAGGAAAGAGGACAAATATTCAAGATATGTGTGTAATGCACGCAGAGCGTCACATCCCAATAGAAATAGGAGATAATGTGACGATAGGACACAGCGCTGTAATACATTGCCGGAGAGTCGGATCAAACTGTCTCATAGGTATGGGAGCGATGCTCCTTGATAATGTGGAGATAGGAGAAAATTCGATTTTAGCGGCTGGAACAGTGGTTGCGGAAAACACGAAAATACCGTCTCGGTCGGTTGTTATGGGTGTTCCAGGTAAAGTTGTGAGAGAAACAAATGATGAGGATATAAAGAGAATAGAAAGCGCGGCACAGGAGTACCTGCGCCTTGCAAAATCACACCATGAGGGCAAGTATAAAAAAATACATTAAGGCTTTTTGCTTTTCATCTGAGTTTTGTTAAACGCTATTCATTACTTGTTTTATTGAGGGCTCAATACAAGAGTAGTTGTGGAATGTTCCTGTATCGCCGTATCGCTAAACCACCAGTATACCTTATCACCATGGATGAAAGCCTTGATCTGATCCTTTGTGTGAGGATCAAATAACCGTCCAGCGACGCCCCCTGGAAGAACTGCCAAAACCTTGTCATTATCACCAAGATCTGCCACCATACGCAAAGATGCAGACACAGTAACACCAAAG
>JAFDDS010000300.1 GCA_019310745.1 Deltaproteobacteria bacterium
AAGAGGATTGATCGTCTCTCCACCGAGAACGGGAAAGACAATGCTTCTTAAAGATATTGCTAACGCTGTGACCAAAAATGATAGGGACATACATAAAATAGTCTTGTTAATTGATGAGAGACCCGAAGAAGTTACTGATATGGCCCGCTCTGTGGAAGCTGAGGTTATTAGTTCTACATTTGATGAACCGCCGCAACGCCATGTGCAAGTAGCTGAGATGGTTTTAGAAAAATCCAAAAGATTAATTGAGCATAAAAAAGATGTTCTTATACTTTTAGACAGCATCACTCGCCTTGCTAGGGCATACAACACTGTAGTGCCACCGAGTGGTAAAATTTTGTCTGGAGGTGTTGATTCAAATGCCCTTCATCGGCCCAAGAGATTTTTTGGAGCTGCCAGGAACCTTGAAGAGGGAGGAAGCCTCACCATAATTGCCACGGCCCTTATCGATACAGGAAGCAGAATGGATGAGGTAATTTTCGAAGAGTTCAAAGGTACAGGCAATATGGAGGTAAACCTTGACAGGAAATTGAGCGATAGGCGAATATTCCCTGCCCTTGACATCAATCGTTCAGGAACAAGGAAGGAGGAGCTCTTGATTGAACAAGAAGATCTTAATCGAATTTGGATTCTACGTAAAGTCCTTGCCCCTCTTGCTCCAGTTGATAGTATGGAATTCCTAATAAATAAAATAAAAGGAACGAAAAACAATAAAGAGTTTTTAGCTTCAATGAATCAATGATTTATTGTTTTTTTGTTTGTTGAGTGTATTGCCTTAACTTTAGGCACGCATAACGTCTAATTGTAATAAATGGAGATCAGCAGCATGAAAAAAGATATTCACCCAACCTTTCAAAAGGCAATTGTTCATTGTGCCTGCGGTAACGAATTTGAAACCTTTTCTACTGCTAAAGAGATTAAGGTGGAGATATGTTCTCAATGTCATCCTCTCTTTACTGGCCAAGTAGTAAAAAGAAAAAATAAGAGAATAATTGATTATGTTCTCCCAAATTGAAGAGGTAGAAAGACGGCTTAGCACTTTGGAGTATGAATTGAGTAAGCAGGAAGTTATTCAGCAACAAAGCCTCTACCAGAAATATTTGAAAGAGCATGTGATTCTCCAACCCATAGTAGATGCCTTCCGCAAGTATAAAGTCGTAAAAGAAAAGATTAACGATACTAAAAGCCTCCTTGATGATCCTGACAGAGAGTTGAGGGGACTCGCTCGAAAAGAAATAGACAACTTGGGGGCTACCTTAGCGAAACTGGAACGCGAAATAGGGCTTTTACTCCTCCCCGAAGACCCAAATGACGAGAAAAACAGTATTCTTGAAATAAGAGCAGGCACTGGAGGAGAAGAGGCAGGCCTATTTGTTGCAAATCTATTTAGGATGTATGGCTATTATATAGAGAGTAAAGGTTGGAAAATAGATATTCTAAGTCAAAGTCCTACAGGTCTGGGTGGTTTTAAGGAACTCATTGCATTAATAGAGGGGCAAAGAGTATATAGCTGGCTTAAATATGAGAGTGGAGTTCATAGGGTCCAGAGGATACCCGAGACAGAGTCAAAAGGCCGAATACATACTTCAGCTGTTACTGTAGCTGTGCTGCCTGAGGCGGAAGAGGTTGATGTATCAATTGACCCAGCTGATCTCAGGATAGATGTGTATAGATCCTCAGGTCCAGGAGGTCAAAGCGTTAATACTACAGATTCAGCTGTGAGAATTACACATATTCCTACTGGATCTGTGGTCTCTTGTCAGGATGAAAAATCCCAGCACAAAAATAAGGCAAAAGCCATGAAGGTCCTCAGGTCTCGATTGCTGGACCTTCAACAGGCAGAACAGCGATCAAAAATATCGGAGGAGCGCAAACATATGGTGGGTTCAGGCGATAGAAGTGAACGGATCAGGACTTATAACTTCCCTCAAGGGAGAGTAACCGACCATAGAATAGGGTTGACGATCTATAGACTTGAGGATATTCTGCATGGTGAACTTGATCTCATTTTGCGTCCACTCCTTGCTTATTTTCAGGCCGAGTCCGAGAAGGATCAAGCAAAACAACTCCTATGACTCAAAAAAACTGGGCTATCCAGGGAATCTTGAATGTAGCCACAGAGTTTCTCAGAGATAAAGGGATAGAGAGCCCCCGCCTTTGTGCCGAAGTCCTGTTATCCCACCAACTAAAGAAAAAAAGAGTTGAACTCTATCTTGAATTCGATCAGCCATTAAACCCTTTAGAGATAGTTGGTTATCGCTCCCTTATTAGAAGACGCTTAAAAAGAGAACCTCTCCAATATATTACCGGGCATCAGGAATTTTGGTCTCTTGACTTTTTAGTGAGCCCAGCGGTTTTGATTCCAAGACCAGAGACGGAACTTCTCGTTGAAGAGGCACTCAAGCTCGGAGAAAGGAATCTTTTTTCAGATAGTTCCCACCCAAAAATATTAGATTTAGGTACTGGATCCGGAGTAATAGCAATATCTTTGGCAAAAGAAATTCAAAACGCTACCATATGGGGGAGCGACATCTCTTTTGAGGCCCTGGCTTTGGCCAAAGATAACGCACAACATCATAACCTTAACAGTAGAATAACATTCTGCCAAGGTGATCTCTGGCAGCCATTCCCTAACTCCTCTATTAGCTTTGATATGATCATATCTAACCCCCCTTATATTCCTTCTGAGTCGTTTAAGACGCTGCCCCCGGAGGTGCGTTATTATGAGCCTCAAATTGCCCTTGACGGACATGAAAATGGTATGCACTTTATTAAAAGAATAATTGAAGAAAGTGAAATGTATCTAAAACCTGGTGGATGGCTTCTGATAGAAATGGATCCGAATCAGACAGAAA
>JAFDDS010000301.1 GCA_019310745.1 Deltaproteobacteria bacterium
TGGTAGTGAGATTTCCTAAGTTAAGTCAAGCCCGTTTTTTGCGAATTTCAGCCATCAAAAATCACATACACTAAAACCTAAAGCTGTTTTTTTTCATTGACCGCCATAACTATTTATTCTAATATAATTTATAGGGATGCCTTGCAGATCCTGAGGATTGAATCAAATCAATGCCTCGCACTTGATCGCTTGAGCATCCCTTCTTCTTTTTACGCTGCTTACGGTTGCGGGTTCTAACGCGAACATTCTCAGGAACTATAAAGTTTTTAAGGATAATAGCCCTGGCCTCTTTTTTTGATACAAGATTACCTTGAGTATCTCTAAGTTCATAAGGTCTGTCTTCTTTTAATATTCGGTGAATCCGTGAAGTTAAATGAGTAACCACAGCGCAAACTGCTTTTGCATGGCAATTGCCTTTATGTACCATTTGGTCTTTTTTCGCAGTCTCTCCGGATTCTTTTTGTTTGGGTACCATGCCGGAATATCCTCTTACTTTTGACTGCGAAGAAAATCTTGTTGGATTGCCAATTACACCGACATAGACAGGTCCCAGGATATCACTGATTCCCGGCAGCGTTTCTATGTTCTTGGAAGGATGCGCCTTTTCATAAAGTTCCTTTATGGCATCGTCAACCTGGGTTAATACTTTTACGTTTGCTTCAAATAATTGCAGTTCACAATTAACCTCCTGTTGAATCTCGTCAAAGTCAATCTGTTCTGATGAGGATTTATACAGTGCACATGAAGCCAGCGCTGCCTGGTAGATTTTTTCAGGCAACTCGGGCGCCATTTGTTGACGACAAGAGTTTTGAAGAAAATTTCTTAGCCTGCTAAGACCTAACTTTTTTACCTTGAACGGGTTGCTGTATTTACCATAGAAGGCTATCGCGCGTGTACTATAGGGATCACTGAAACAAGATGATAGTCCCGGCATAACCCAGTGATATAATGACTGTAACCGCGCTTTAATCGCTGTAATATTCTTTGAGATTTTCTCTCTTTGTCGGCAGCGCCTGTCTAATACATAAACAAGCCTTCCGGGCAGATAAATCTCATCCAGGGCATCTCTGTCAACAACAGGCATAAGAGCGAGTACTTTAGCGTCGATTTTATCTCCCTTTTTGTACTTTGAATAATATTCGCGTAAAGCATGAGCTTTTTGAGCTTTTACCCTGACAATTTCATGGCCATTGGTAATGGCATATATTGCCAGCGGAAACCAAGCCATAGCTGTCGGCTCACAGATGAACCGTAGTTTTGTCCCTTCAGGCGCATTTTTCAGCGCATGTTCGCATAAAGCATCAAACTCTTCCTTTACACCATAGAAGGAGAAACCAGAGCGGACCCTATTGCCTTTTTCGTCTCTGATATCAGCTTGATGTTTTCCTGTGACCGCCAAATCGATACCCACATTAAGTACAGACATAATCATACCTCCATAAAATATTCCGTCAGAGCAGATTTAAGCTGTTCTGCACGAAACCATGCTTGTGATTCATAAGAGGCTCCCAACTCAGTGGGACCGTCAATTTCCTGAACCGGTTCTCACCTCGTACAGTTAGGCAGTACAATCTCACTATAGAGACAGCCTGAATGGCTTCTCAGCGTTTGTCAGTAGTGTCGCTCTAAACTGCTCAAGGTTAATTTTATCGCTTTATGACATTAACATCAATTAAAAATCCTTATCATAGTTTAAGATACAATCTCGCCCAAGAGACAATCTTTTCCTGATTTCTCAGCGTTAGTTGGCAGTATCCTTAAACCACATGATATCCCTATGAGTTAGCATACAAGCGTATGAGGAAAAGGCATCATGAAGATGTCATGTGTGAATCAAAGAGATGAACGTAAGTGAACCATTGATGAAGTGTCGAAAGCCTATAGACGATGTCAAAACCGGAGAGCCACCCAGCTCCGGGATAAGTCTAAGGGGAGTCTGATTACTGCTTAGACGGCATCCGGCATACAGATGGCATGAATTTGATTCAGGCTTTCATGTGGAACGTGAGAACCTGTCGTTCTGATGTTAAGGGAGAAATTCAAGTGTGCGGGAGTATACAAGAATGAGAGTACCGATGCAGAACACAGGGGCGGAGCAATTCGTAGTAGTTATGAAGTATCTGTAATGGATATGGAGCGAAGGGATTGCGTTATTCTGTCAAAGTAATGGTCAACTTTGCAAAGCAGAGGAGGAGTCGTTGACTGAGATAAAACCGTTTACCATTTCCAAAAACATAGTATGGGAAGCGTACAAGAAGATAAAGGCAAATAAGGGCGCAGCCGGTGTAGATAATCTCTACAAAATCTGGAACAGGATGTCATCAGGCTGTTACTTTCCTCCCCCGGTTAAAAGGGTAGAGATACCAAAGCCCGGAGGGAAGAAAAGACCGCTGGGGATACCTACGGTTGGAGACCGCATAGCTCAGATGGTAGTCAAGATGTATCTTGAGCCGGAAGTGGATAAATGTTTTCACCCGGACTCGTATGGATACAGACCCTCAAAATCTGCCCACGGTGCATTAGAAACAACACGTAAAAGGTGTTGGGAATATGACTGGGTAATTGATATGGATATAGAAGGGTTCTTTGACAACATAGACCATGAGCTTATGATGAAAGCAGTCAGGAAGCATGCGGATACAAAGTGGTTACTTCTCTATATAGAGAGATGGCTAAAAGTATCTGTCGAAATGCCTGATGGTAGCATCATGGAAAGAACCAAAGGGACACCACAGGGCGGAGTGATAAGTCCTTTATTAGCCAATATTTTCTTGCATCATGCCTTTGATGAATGGATGAGGAAAAGATTTTTCGATATGCCATTCGAAAGGTATGCGGACGACATTATAGTACACTGTAAAACGCAAAAACAGGCTGAGTATGTCCGGGATATGATTGCAAAGCGACTGAAGTCTTTTAAGCTGGAATTAAATCCAGAAAAGACGAAAATAGTCTACTGTAAGGATGGGGATAGAAAGAAAGATTATCCTGATATTGACTTTGACTTTCTTGGTTATACTTTTAGACCGAGGAAATCCAAAGACAAGAATGGAAGAGTATTTCTAAACTTCTCGCCGGCAGTAAGCAGAAAGTCTTTGAAATCAATGTCAGACGTGATTAAGAGCTGGAATTTGCACAGGAGAAGTAATATAAGTCTGGAAGAAATGGCAGAGAAAATAAATCCTGTCATGAGAGGCTGGATAAATTATTACTGTAAGTACTATAAGACCGCATTTACGCCAATACTTGGACAATTATATTACAGACAGCTCAGGTGGGTAGAGAATAAGTATAAATTGAGGAGCCGAAATAAATCAAAAGACTGGTTGTTCAATAAAATGAGAGAGGATACTGATTTGTTTGTATTTTGGAGATGGTGGCTTGGAAAAATGGGAATAACAAGAGCCGTATAAGCTGAGAGGTTTACGTACGGTTCTGTGAGAGACTTGGGGGGAGGTTCCCCAGGTCTACTCGGCGGTTCGGGGGTGGCTGTTTTTAACATTAAAATACAGGAGACGGGGTTTCAATAAAATAGGTTCGGATTTCGTCTAATAAGCTAAAATTTGTACTAAATTGCCGTAATTATTTTCTAATACATTTTTCTCGACGGAGTTACAGATCATTATTATATCTTTTGCGAGTTCGAACCAACCCGACTCTCTACCCTGCAAATTAGATAATTTCTGTTTTAAGTCAGTCTTTTGTTCTAGCAGTTTCTGTTTTTTCGACTGGTATTCTGAAGGGTCTAATAAGGCGTTAACATAGCCATCAAGCAACCGTTCTAACTGGTTCTCAATATTTTCAAGACTTTTATTTATGGTTTTTATTTCAATAATTATATCTTTTTGATCTTTAGTTCTATGATTATCAAAATCATCCAGTATTTTTTTAGTAG
>JAFDDS010000302.1 GCA_019310745.1 Deltaproteobacteria bacterium
TTTTTTGTTTTCAGTCTCACTAAGATATCCTATAATCGTTTGACTAGCCTTAACTTTCTCACCTTTGTTAACCTTGATTTCGCAATCAGGGGGAAGATATACTTCAAGCCGTGATCCGAATCTGATAAGGCCAAACCTCTGACCTGTTTCTACATAATCTCCTTTTTTAATCCAACAGGCGATCCTTCTGGCAACAAGGCCAGCGATTTGGACAAAGATAATCTTTTCCTTATTATCTGTTTCTAAAGTTACAATATTATGTTCATTATAGACAGATGCTTTGTCTCTATTAGCTGAAAAAAATTTTCCAGGGTGGTAGGATAATTGGGCGATTTTTCCTTTAATGGGGATCCTATTTATATGGGCATTAAAGATAGACATGAATATGCTTACCTTTATTGCCTTATCTTTCAACCTATAGTCCCCATTATGCAGATTCTCAATTGATAGTACTGTTCCGTCTGCTGGCGTGAAAATTGCCCTAGCATCATCCACATGTGTTCTCTCTGGATCTCGAAAAAAGTAGATAGTGAACAAGGTTGCTACCACCATAAGAATAGCTAATAATTTCCAATTAAGAATTAAAAGTATAGAGGTCAATACTATTCCAATAAGGATAAAGGGAATTCCTTCCCAGGCAACTGGCAGCTTATTGTTTATGTTTTTGTGGCTCAATTAGTCAAATTCCTGTAAAATTACGTGCGCTTTTAAATTCCTGTAAAATTACGTGCGCTTTTTGATTGTAGCATTTAATATAAATTTACGTATTTGTCAATATTACATTTAATGTTGTCGTTTACATGGTCCCGATTATATCGGACAGGTATGTTTTTTCACTGAACCCTGCCCACCAGACTTATGGTGGTCCAGAATCCCTATTTCATCGGGGCCCATAAACGAACACTAAAAAACCTATACCTTTTGTCTTTAGGTCACTTTCTTTGGTATGCGAACATCTGCCCCTCTGAGATAAATGGGTACAAGTTCGTCTACATTGTCTGAAGCATTTTTTTGAAGTTTTTTTAATCCCAGAATACCCAAAGATGAGGCCTTAAGGTTCCACAAATTTGCAGGCGCTAATATCTGGTTTTCCCCAAATTGTTGTTGTACAATTGGCCCTTGATTACTAAAGTCATTTCCGATAAAAATTGTTTTGTTTTCAATTATTGAACTAAGGTCGTTAATTTTTAGACATGTGTCTTCTTTACACCTTAATAAATAGCCATGAGCATTCCACTTAAATATGGCAGTAAATACCTCTCCTTTCCGTGAAGTCACAAGAGAGCAGATATCTTCATGTAAGTAAGGAAGTTGGCTGGCCATGGCTACTAAGGTGTGGATACCAGTTATTGGTATGTTCAGGCATTCGGAGAATCCTTTTGCAACAGATAGACCTATTCTAATCCCAGTAAAGCTCCCCGGCCCCAAGGCAACGATTAATCCATCTATATTTTGAGGCACAAGTCCAACCTTAACAAGCAGGTCATCAATGGAAGGCATGAGATTGCTGAAGTGACTTGGACCTGAAGGGAGGATATATTCACCTGAAACAATTTCATCCTTCATTACTGCTACACTATACTGTTTGGTTGAGGTATTTATTGAAAGTAGATTCAAAATGCTACATTTATTTGGTGATTATTCTTACTAGATCGTTGTAAAAGACGATGCCCATTAGTAGGATGAGAAGGAAAAAACCTATCTTCTGGGCCATCTCCCTTTTTTTAATACTTAAAGGTTTCCTTATTACAATTTCTATTAGAAATAAAAGTATTAGACCGCCATCTAGAACTGGTACTGGAAGAAGGTTTAGTATAGCGAGATTAATACTTATAACAGCCATAAAAGGGAGGAGATAGCTTAAATTTTCTCTTGCTATATCTCCTGTTAACTGCCCGATCATGATAGGCCCGCCAAGTGTTTTAAGGGGAATAACACCTTGAAATAGCTTTACAACTGTCAGGACTGTGAGTGCTGTTAATTCCCAAGTCTTTTTACCACCTTCCATAAGTGCTTGAAAGGGACCTAACTGTAATTCGTTGATGTTTCCACTGGCCACAATTCCTATCAGTGCTGATTTAATCTCTTCGCCAAAAATGTTTTTAACAATTTCCTCTTTAGGAGATACGATTGTTGAGATCCTTTTATTGCCTCTTATGATTACCATGTGTAGGTCCTTGTGAGGACTCTTTTCTATGAATTTTTTTATATCACCCCATTTATTTATTTTTTTGCCATCAATATATTCGATAATATCACCTTTTAATAGTCTGGATTTATCAGCAGGGGAGTCGGGCCTTACTTGGCCAACTTCAGGGATCATGATAGGGTAGCCTGATATCAGGAAAATGCCACTAAAAAGAATGAAGGCTAAGAGGAAGTTAAAGATAGGACCAGCTGCTGCAATAGCAATTCTCGCTACTATAGGTTGTTTAGAAAAAGATCTGTGTGCCTCTTCTGGGATTATTTCTTCATTATTCTCTTCTCCTAACATCTTAACGTAACCGCCAAGAGGAAAGGCTGAGATGATGTATTCAGTTTCTCCCATTTTTTTTCCCATAACTTTAGGACCAAAGCCGAGGGAAAACTTAAGGACCTTCACGTTGCATAATTTGGCAATCAGAAAGTGTCCTAACTCGTGGAAAAAGATCAAGACACCAAGCACGACGATAAATGGAATTATATAATATAACA
>JAFDDS010000013.1 GCA_019310745.1 Deltaproteobacteria bacterium
TATTTTCTCAAAAAGGATACTATTCTGTGGTGATGAGACAATTAGCAACCAGGGTGCCAACTATTGAGGAAATGAAACTTCCGGATGCCTTCTACAAGATGACAGAGGTATTGAATGGCATAATCCTTGTTACCGGAGCTACCGGAAGTGGAAAGACGACATCTCTTGCTGCCTTTTTAAATGAAGTAAATGAAAAAAGATCAGCCCATGTTGTTACTCTGGAGGATCCGGTTGAATATATCCATTCCCAGAAAACTGCCACATTTAACCAGAGAGAACTGGGTACCGACTTTGATGAATTCGGCTCCGGACTAAGGGCTGCTCTGCGTCAGGCACCAAAGATCATCCTGGTAGGTGAAATGAGGGACGTGGAGACAGTAGAGATAGCCCTGTCTGCAGCCGAGACCGGGCATCTTGTCTTGAGTACCCTTCACACAGTGGATGCAGGGCAAACAATAAACAGGATTATCGGTATGTTTGACACAGTTGAGGAAAAACAGATCAGAATTCGGCTGTCCGACACCATCAGATGGATAGTATGCCAACGGCTTATGCCTAAAATCCAAGGAGACCGTGTGGCCGCCTTTGAGATATTAGGTACAAACATGAGAGTAAAAGACCTTATCCTCCATGGCGAAACTGAGGAAAATACATTTTATGATATTATGGAAAATAGCCAGGCCTTTGGTATGATGACATTTGATCAATGTATTGGAGATCACTATAAAGATGGTTTTATCACTGAAGAAACAGCTCTCGGCTATGCATCACATAAAGCAGTCGTCGGAAGGGAAATCGATTCCATCAAGGCAGCCAAGGGTGAAAAGACAACAGCTATAGAGGGCCTTGAGGTAGATAAGGAATACGGAAAAACAATATAATGATCAATGCCTCATCTTATTATGGAGTACCTACCTAAAACAGGAGAGTAAGTTATGGATGTGACATGCGATTCATGTGGGGCGGCATTCAAGATACCGGATGAAAAGTTGCCACCCAATCAAGCGGTAAGCATTGCCTGCCCAAAGTGTAAGGGTAAAATAACGGTAGATACACGGAAGCCTGATAAGAATATAGTTTCAAGGGAAACAGATGAACGTGAGCAAAACAGCAGCCCCCTTGAGCTCTTTGAGGAAGGAACCAGATTGGCTCTTGTGTTGCATGGAGATGATGGGCAAATAAAGGATATTAGTTCTGTTTTAGAGAAATTATCATACAAACCTATTGTAGCCCCATCGATACAAGATGCAATGGGGAAACTCCGCCTTCATCACTTTGATCTGATTATCCTTTCTGATGGTTTTGGTGGGCAGAGCCTTGAAGGCAGCCCGGTAACTCATTATCTGAATCATCTTTCTATGAGCATAAGAAGAAAGGTCTTTCTGGCTCTGGTAAGCGACAAATTCAAGACTATGGATAATATGATGGCCTTTACATTAAGCGCTAATCTTGTAATACACCCTACTGATCTTTCCAAGTTACGCCTTATACTCACCAAGACCATTCCTGATCATGAAAAGTTCTATAAGATATTTACGGATACCCTTAAGGAGACAGGCAAGGAATAACAAATCAACACCCAGGGGACATGGTTTTTCCAGGACGCAATAAAAAAGAGTCGTTTAACCCTTCCTGTATGAAACCCTGTTCACAATGCTGTAGACAATAGGAATAATAAATAAGGTAAGAAAGGTAGAAAAAAGCAACCCTGAAGCTACCGCTACAGCCATGGGTGATCTCAGTTCCGCTCCTTCCGTATGGCTTAAGGCCATTGGAAGCATTCCAAGGATGGTAGTAATGGCAGTGACCAGAATAGGGCGAACCCTCACTGATGCCCCTTCCACAATAGCTGCTCCAAATTCAATCCCGCTCTTTTTTAATCTATTGATATAGTCTATCATAACAATAGCATTATTCACCACTATGCCTGTGAGTATCAAAACCCCCATGAGAGCTGGCACGGAGAGGGTCTTTCCAAAACCATAGAGGCCAAAGACCACACCGATAAATGCCAAGGGAACAGTAAACATGATGACAAAGGGTGTCACAAGTGATTCAAATTGGGCTGCCATTATCATATAGACCAACAAAATAGCGATAAGTAACGACCACGAAAGTGAAGAGAAGGCCTCCTGCATATCCTCGTAGCGCCCCCCAAATTTCACAAAATATCCCTCGGGAAGCCTTATTGTGGCCACCTTCTCTTTGATGTCTTTTACAATGCTGCTCAAGTCTCTTCCAAAATAATTTCCCTTTACCGTAACCTTTCTTTCTTGATCCTCCCTGGTTATCTCAACCGGTCCTTTTCCATACCCGATCTCTGCCACCTGATAAAGGGGTATCTGAGGGCCTAAAGGAGAGGAGATATTAATATTGCGTATGTCGCTCACAGAGTTTCGGTCAAGATCCTGAAGCCTTACCCTGAGATCATATTCATCACCTGCTATTCGATATCTGCTGGCCACTATTCCAAGAAATGCCTCTTTTACCGTCCTGCCGATCGTACCAACCGTGAGCCCTAACCGTGATGCCTTTTCTCTGTCTACCTTTATCTGGATTTCTGGCTTGACAGACTTAAGGCTCAGCTCAATATCTTTGAACCCAGGGATATCCTTGCAGTTTTCTGCAATGGATGTGCTGATTTCCTTAAGAATTGAAAGGTTTTTACCAAAGACCTTAATCTCGATCGGTGATTCTCCTCCACCGCCCATCATAATTTCACCGATATCTATAAAATTGAATTCGGCATCCTGTACCTTTGGAAGTCTCCCGCGTATTGCATCTGTTATTTCATCTGATGATCGAACCCTTTCCTCTTTATCAACAAGCTTAACCATTATCTCGGCCTCACTCACATCTGCTGCCCCCAAACCCCAGGCAAGATCCATCTTGGTCACCTCAGAAAGACCAATAAATGGCGTGATATACAGGGTCTCAGGTTGGGCAAGCACTACATCTTCAATCTGTTTGATTACCCTGTTGGTTTCCTCCAGGTTGGTGCCTACCGGCATCTTTGCCATCATGGATAATATTGGCATATCCTGTTTTGGCATAAACTCCATGCCTAAACGTGGGACCATAGAGATTGTTCCGACAATGAGGAGAGCAGTGGCACCGAGGACTGTCTTCCTGTGCCTGAGGGCAAAAACAAGGGATCTCCTGTACATATTCCTGACAGGCTCAAACCTACTCTTCACAGGTTCTCGTCCTTCGTTATTGTTTCTTTTTCCTCTCAAGATGCTGGAGGCAACCATGGGCACTATGGTAAGGGACACAAATAAAGATGCCAGCAGTGCCAGACATACCGTTATCGCTAATGGGCGTGAGAGTTTTCCTGCTATCCCTGATGTCAACACCATGGGTAAAAACACAGCCATAGTTGTCAAGGTTGATGCCGTTATAGCCATTCCAACCTCTGTTGCCCCAGCCTTTGCAGCCTCAGCTCTGCTCTCACCTAATTCATCTAAGTGCCGAAAGGTATTCTCTATGACCACCACCGCATTATCAACCAGCATACCAATCCCTAAGGCCAGACCACCGAGTGTCATGATATTAAAGGTATAATCCAAGGCATAAATACCCATAAAGGTAGTAACCACAGAAAGCGGTATAGCCAGGGATATAATCAAGGTCGGCCTCCAATTGCCAAGGAAAAGAAGGATAACCATAATGGCCAGGATAGCCCCCTCAATTGCATTGAAATTTGTTCTCTTCACCACCTTCTTGATAATCCTGGAATGATCTATTATCGCATGAAATTTTACCCCTTCTGGAATCTCTGCCCTCATCTCTTGAATAGCGTTTTTTACCCTGTCGATAACCTTTACGGTATTTGCACCTGACTGTTTAAGGACCATCATTACTAACGAATCTTTCTTATTGGTCCTGGAATAATTTCGAATCTCTTTATGTGTATCCTTGACAGTTGCGATATCTTTAATATATATGGGCGTGTCACCTTTGATAGCAACAATAGTATTAGCAATGGGTGCAAGGGACTTATACTCACCCAGGGTTCTTACCAGATACTCGGTATAGCCCTTGCTCACATGCCCTGCTGAGATATTCAGATTCTCTCTTTTTAGTGTCTCGATAACCTGGCTGATAGAAAGATTATAGGCGCTCAATCTATCCCTATCAACAAAGACATTTATCTCTCGTTCCAGCCCTCCTGAGATCCAACAGCTTGCTACCCCATCCAACCGCTCAATCCTGGTTTTAATATTATCTTTCACATATTGCCTGAGTTTGATCGTATCCTCCATTCCGGTGATACCGTAAAAAAGGATAGGCATGTCAGACATGTTAAATTTAACCACCATGGGGCTGTCTGCATCCTCAGGAATGAGGTCCGCTAGCCAGGAGATCTTGTCCCGAACATCCTGGGCTGCAAAGTCAAGCAAGGTGCCCCATTCAAATTCCACCATTACCACAGATACGCCTTCCTTCGATATCGATCTGACAGTGCTCACCCGCTTGACCGTGCTAATCGCCTCTTCTATGGGTCTGGTGACCAGGTTTTCAATATCTTCGCTCGCTACGCCTTCATAGGTGGTAATAACAGATACAAAGGGGTACTCCAGGTCAGGCATCATATCAATACCAACCCTGGTAAAGGAAATGATGCCAAACAGGCACACAATCAGCGTCAACATAAGAACAGTAATCTTTCGGTTCACAGAAAATGCTGGAATATTCATCTATTCCCTCTCGACTCGTACCGTTGTGTTATTCGCCATTCCATAGTGCCCTTCAATAACAACCTCCTCTCCCTCTTTTACGCCATCAATCAACTCAATCTCTCGTTCATTGGTAATGCCTGCGGTAACTATCCGCAACCTCACGGTAGTGCCTTCAATCACAAATACAACGGCTCTGCCTTCCCTTTTCATTACCGATTTGAACGGAACAATAAGGGCGCTTTTATGTATCGTAGGGTAAATTGTTACCCTGGCAAACATTCCGGGCTTTAATCTATGATCCTTATTAGGGATTTCAACCTTTACTGTAAATGCCCTGCTCACAGGGTCTACCATAGGGATTTTCGTCGAAACCGTACCTTTGAAAATACTACTTGGGTAGGTATCGACCGTAATATCGACAGGGTTTCCAATGTGTATGCGAGCTATATGAATCTCGGGCAGGCCAATCTCTGTCTTTACCTTGTCTATATTCATCATTAAAAAAAGAGGGCTTGGGGGCATGGTGGAGACAAACTCCCCCTGATTAATGAATCTTTTCACTATCAGACCGGAAAATGGGGCAATAATTACTGTATCACTGAGTTTTTGTTCTGCCATTGCCAGGTTTTCCCTTGTACTTAAAATCTGGGCCCTGATTACTTCCATCCCGATCACAGCCATTGAATAGGCCGTGTCAATATCGTCGTATTTCTGCTGAGAAATCACATTTTTTTTCAAAAGGTGGGCCAGCCGTTCCTTTTCTTTTTGTAAATTTTCTCCCTTCACTTCTGCCTCTTTTAGTTGCGCCTCGGCAACCCTGACCGCTGCCTGGCCCTGCCGTACAGCAATGAGCAAATTTTTTTGATCCAACTGGACCAAGGGCTGTCCCTTTTGTACCGTATCCCCTTCATCCACATACACTATGTCTATAGTTCCGGAAATTTTCGGGCCAATCTTTGATTCGTATTCAGGAAATATCGTTCCGGTAGCTACAAGAGGAACAGAAATGTCCCCTCTCTTTACTGTGACAACCTTTACAGCTGGTGACTCGACTATTTTACTACCAGGAGGGGTAATCTTCTCTTCAGAATCGGAATTCTGACAAGCATACATCAAAAGGGCTAATCCAAGTACTATCCAAATAAAAATATAACGCTTAGAGACCATATCTCGCTCCATAGCTCGAAGAAATTGTTAATAACTCTAACATGTTATGGTACGTATTTGTCATCCTTTCTGTCAAGATATTTAGAGGGTCACGAACTTTGAAAATATATGATTTACTGTAAAGGCGTGGATTACATAAAATGGGAGGTGTTTACATTCAAGACTGGAAAAAAAGATTAATTATCTTTGCCCGATAGAGCTGATGGTTTTCGTGTGTCTCGAAAACTTGCCTATCTCCTTTTCTGCCATATCTTTTGGATGACATTTTTTGTGAAATAGAATAGATTGCTATATTCAGTTAAGATATGCGTGTTCTGTGCGAATTGAATAGCGCTTTCTGTGCATCACAAACCTGATCCAGTAACTTCATATCACACACTCTATTTCAGTATTTTTCGATTCTAATATTGCAACTATTTTAGATTAAGACACTTAATTTATTAATTAATTTCAATATAAATTTCAATTTGCCGTATTATAAGGCTGCAAACGGGCAGTATAATCCTTATGTTCGGTGGACAAAAATAGGATGAACTTCGACATTCAAAATCTATTAGCTGATTTTAAACAAGTTGCCAGGCTTGCAGGTGTTACTATTACAGAACGTGATATTACAATTGAAAAGTTATTGGCCCCACATATTCCACCAAACAACCTTCCGGCTGGAAAAATGGCAGTATATGTGTTCACTTATAACTATAAGTGTTTGAAAGTCGGAAAGGTTGGACCAAGAAGCAAGGCTCGATATACGAGCCAGCATTATAACCCCAAGAGCTCTCAGAGTAGCCTCGCCAAATCAATATTAAAAAGCAAAAAGGATTTTGGTAGTTATGAACTAACCGAAATTACTGTAGGGGATTGGATTAAAAGGAATACCGACAGGCTAAACTTTCTTGTCAATGAAGCACTCGGCGTTCCAGTGTTAACATTGCTTGAGTCATCTCTCCAGTGTAGGTTGCGACCAAGGTTTGAAGGTTTTGCGAGCCAACGATAAAGCACCACCGAACCAGTCACTGCTGAGGGACGCTCGTAAACTAGCGCCCCTCAGCTCAGCGTGCGGTAAATAAATCTTATTATCCCTTAATGGTGAAAAGATGAAAAAAATATTTGATGGTAAAAAGAAAGCAAAATTGGGCACTGAAAAGAATCCCGCTGTTGTAAATGTACAAACAGAAGAAAGAGAGAAGGAATTAGAATCAGTATTTGAAAAAAACGGTTGGAAATACACAATTGAATTGGAACCAGATAAACCTGAGGATATTACAAACTTAGAAATATTGTTGAATCCACTAAAAACAAAGATTGCCGAAAAGAAAGTGGGACGCAATGAGCCCTGCCCATGTGGAAGCGGTAAAAAGTATAAAAAATGCTGTGGTAAATAAGGCTTTATTACATTCAAATATAGGGGTCAAGTCCCAGTTAAATAGGCTGCGCATTTAACAGGATAAATCTTTTTTTGACAAAACTTCTTTACCGTGAATTTCAGTAAATAGGGTTAGGTTTAAGTAATTAAGGATTTAAAATGAAAAGTCTAACCCATCAATCCACCCGATCGCTATTCTGCTCGCGCCCTTCGACAACCTCAAGGCTTTCAGCTTCATAGATGCAGGTGATCTTTACTTTATACACTAGCTATCTGTTAAAGAATATATTACTGATTATATGATAATAAATTATAAACAGGAGGTTTAGCCATGGCAGAAGCGAAAGAGCAATACCCTGTCAGTTTAAGTATTGATTACTCTGAACGGGCTGACAAGCTTACTACTTTTTTCCGGATTTTTACTGTCATTCCTATTTTGATCATCTTTGCTTTACTTATCGGTGGTCATAATGAAACAAACTCTGTACAAGGCTGTAAATCTATTTGCTACGGCGGTGGGCTTGTATTTGCCCCGACGCTATTAATGATTCTTTTCCGGCAAAAGTATCCTAGGTGGTGGTTTGACTGGAATGTTTCTCTAACCAAGTTTTGTACGAGGGTTTTTTCCTATGTATTGCTGCTCAGACATGAATACCCTTCAACAGATGAAGAGCAAGCGGTTCACATTGAAATACCTTACCCTGATGCAAAAGTAGAGCTTCATCGTGGAATGCCCCTTGTGAAGTGGTTTTTGGCCATTCCACACTTGATTATTCTCTGTTTTCTTTATATCGCTGTAGCGATTTGCACAATCATTTCCTGGTTTGCCATACTGTTTACTGGAAATTATCCAAGAGGTTTGTTTGATTTCGTAGTTGGTGTCATAAGATGGTCACTCAGAGTAAGCGTATATGCTTTCCTATTGACTACCGACCGATATCCACCATTTAAATTGAGCGAATAACTATTAGGTTGAGTTCAGTAAAGGGGTCACCATGAAACCTATTTTTCGGGTATGCACAATTATTTTCATCGTATTGATTATGGCCAGTATCACTTATGCGAATAAAGACCGGAAAGGAAGCAGTGACTACCCGCTGATATCCAGGATGCCCGGCTTCTGGATTGCTGCCTATCAAGAGAGCGAGTACGATTCGCATACATTTCGCGATAGTACCAATAATAAAATTATCATTGAGGGGCATAAGTATTTCATCGAGTATCGTCTGAAAAAAGGAGGCCAAGAACCGGGTCGTCTGATGATACTCAATAATCATGAAAATGCCTTGAAAAAGATAGATGCTGAA
>JAFDDS010000303.1 GCA_019310745.1 Deltaproteobacteria bacterium
GTTGCCATGTACCTCTGAAATCAGGTCTGGGCCAGGGGAAATTTAACAGGGTGAAATTTAGAGTTGCTCTTTCTTTAGAGTATGTGTATTTCTTTTGATTATGGATACTATAGTATGTTTATTTTTTTTGTAAAAGACTTTCCTTACACTGCACGTAGAAATCATTTTTTCCTTCAAGCAAATAAAACTCGAAGGTATGAAATAGACTTTATGAGTACTATGCCTGTGTGCTCTTAAAAATTGTACTCGTTTACACTTGAAAAAGGTTCCGCCCTGCCCGACGTCAGCCTGTCCCGATATAATCGGGACGGGCGGGGATAGCTATCGGGGTTTAGAGTTACCTTTCTTTCTTTGATCGTGCTCATAAACAGGGAAATGCTTAATGAAACCATAATTGCCAAGGTCGGTGAGTAATACATAATTATCCCATAAAATGCTATGTTCGTTATGCACGTTTTATATTTTTGGTCAACCTTGAACCTATAAACCATGAACCCGGGAATGATTACTATAAATTATACTTGACTCGATGGAGATTTTTTATTATAAATTTGAATACTTAGTTGGGCGGGCATAACTCAGTCGGTAGAGTACAAGCTTCCCAAGCTTGGTGTCGCGGGTTCGATCCCCGTTGCCCGCTCCAAGTTATTGTAAAGCGCGTTCTGCTCCCTTTTCGAGGTACGCAATTGTTGTTTGGGAAAGGCTGTTACTTTGAAAAGAGGATGAGCCAGAAAGTTGTGTACTTTTTTAACTCTGGCAACAATTGAGTGAGGTTTGGGGGAGCGGGCCTTTATGCCCGCTTTTTATGTGCGGGTGATATACATAATGTCAGAACCTAAGAGGATTATTAATGCGGTCTCCCTTGTAACTAAGTCTCTTTTGCCTGAATTTGGTATGGAGCTGGTGGATGTTGAGTTTCAATTTGAAAGAGGTAGATGGATACTCAGGGTTTTTATAGATAAACAAGGAGGAGTTACGATAGACGACTGTGCCAGCATTAGTAGGGAGCTTGGTGATTTAATTGAGGCAGAGAATATCATTAATTTGTTCTATGTGCTGGAGGTTTCTTCTCCAGGTCTGAACAGGCCATTAACAAAAGAAGATGATTTTATACGTTCAATCGGCAAGATGGTGCAATTAAAGATGTCCAGACCTATCAACAAAAGAAGGAATTTTACTGGGTGCCTCGCCGATATAAAAGAAGGGGTGATAAGCCTCGTAACGGATGATAATAATTTAGTCGAATTGCCCTTGAATGAGATAGATAAGGCGAGACTAAGATATGAATTTGATAATTATTTTATGGGTAGGGAATAGACTATGATTACAGATTTATTGAGAGCTATTGATCAAGTAAGTCGAGATAAAGGGATTGATTCTAAAACCCTTATAGAAGCTCTGGAAGAGGCAGTTAGCTCAGCTGTTAAAAAGAAATTTGGTTCTGAATATGAATTAGAGGTGAGCTTTAATACGGAAATTGGAGAAATCGAGGTTTTTGAGTTCAAAGAGGTGGTAAAGGATGTAACAGATGAGAGGCTTCATGTATCCTTAAAAGAAGCAAGAAAACTTGATCCAGAATCAGAGATAGGGGACAGTTTGGGTATGAAAACGGATATAGATGCACTGGGAAGAATAGCGGCTCAGTCAGCTAAACAGGTAATAACGCAGAGGCTCAGAGAAGCAGAGAGGGATGCTGTGTATGATGACTTTAAGGGTAGGAAAGGAGAGATAATCAACGGCATTGTGCAACGTTTTGATAAAGGCTCCATTATTGTTAACCTGGGTAAATCAGAAGCTGAACTACCTGCTAAAGAACAAATCCCGAAGGAGACATACATGCAGGGTGATAGGATCAGAGCCTATATTTATGATGTCAAACAATTCAGTAGAGGTCCTCAAATAATATTATCTCGGACGCATCCTAACCTACTATCAGCCCTATTCGAAAATGAAGTACCAGAAATTTCCGATGGCATTGTGACCATTATGCAGGTAGCCCGAGAACCTGGAAGCAGGGCGAAAATAGCAGTAGCTTCAAAGGATAAGCAGGGCGAAAATAGCAGTAGCTTCAAAGGATAGGGATGTTGATCCAGTAGGGGCCTGTGTTGGCATGAAGGGATCAAGGGTGCAGGCGGTAGTTCAGGAACTAAGAGGTGAGCGGATTGATATTATAAAGTGGGACCCTGATACAGCAAAATTTGTATGTAATGCCTTGGCCCCCGCCGAAATTTTAAGGGTTATAGTTGATGAAGAGAACAGAAGCATGGAAGTCGTTGTAACGGATGATCAACTTTCTCTTGCGATTGGAAAAAGGGGTCAAAATGTTAGGTTAGCATCTCGTGTTACAAACTGGAAATTAGATGTAATTAGCGATTCAGAGTATAATGATAAATTAAAAGAAGATTATCAATCCTTGCTTAAGGTTCCTGGTGTCGGTAAAAAATTGGCAACCTCTCTTAATGAGATAGGTTTTAGATCAATAGAGGATATTGCAAAAGCAGATGAAGTTGATTTGGCAAGTATAAAGGGAATAAGTGAAAAAAAAGCCAACGAATTGATCCAGGGGGCCATCAATTATATGCAGACAGCAATTTCTGATAATGAAAAAGCCTCGGATGAAGAAACGGAGGGATCGCCCGGAGGAGTAAATGGGTAAGTTAAGGGTTTACGAGTTAGCCAAAGAAGTAAAAATGAGTTCTAATGAACTGGTTGAGAGATTAAAGAGTGCTGGTTTCTCTATTAACAACTATATGAGTTCTCTTGATATTGATGATGTAGGCCGGGCTAAAGAGTATCTGTCAGGGTCAACCGATGAAATACTCGAGGAAAAAAGGATAAAGCCGACCATTATCCGCAGACGAAAGAAAATCATTCCTAAAATAGAGGAAAAAGTCCAAGAAGAACAAATAGTTGAAGAGGAAGTTATATTATCTTCTGAAGAAGATATTTTGGTGCCAGAGGAAAAAGTAGAGGAGGTTTTAGAAGAAGAAGTTGAGCAGGTAGTAAAAGAAATACCTATTCCTGAACCACCTATCAAAGAGGTCAAACCTACAATTGAGAAGAAGAAAAAAGAGAGACCCAAGACTATCCCGGCAAGGATAATAAAAAAGGCAGAAATTCAACCACCTGTAACGAAACATAAGGAGGCGGTAACAAAGCTACCGTCACCTGAAATTGTAACTTCTCCGGAGGAGGAAGGTAGAAAAGAAAAAGAAGCGATAAAGGGGAAAAAGGCAAAGAAATATAAAGAGGAAGAAATAACTCCTCAGAAGGATTTTCGCAGACGAAAGAGAGAGATTTTCGAGCGGAAGGATCTCTATGGGGACCGGAAACAAGGCTTTGAAGCAAGAAGTAGATTAAAAACTAAAGGCAAACTCGACAAGAAGAAGTTAAAACAGACAGAGATAACTGTTCCCAAGGCTATAAAGAGGAGAATAAAAGTACCGGATTCGATAAGTGTAGCTGAGCTGGCAAGGCGGATGGGTATTAAGTTCACAGAGCTCATTAAGAAATTAATGGAAATAGACATAATGGTTACCGTTAATCAGACAATTGACTTTGACTCTGCTTCTCTTGTGGCAAGTGAGTTTGAATATGCATTAGAACCCTCGTCTTTTGAGGAGGAGGAGATAATTAAAGAAGAAGAGGAAAAACCTGAAGATCTTGCTCCTCGACCACCAGTGGTTACAATAATGGGTCATGTCGATCATGGAAAAACATCTCTTCTTGATTATATTAGAAAATCAAAGGTTATCGACAAAGAAGCTGGCGGAATAACCCAGCACATTGGGGCCTATTACGTCCACACATCC
>JAFDDS010000014.1 GCA_019310745.1 Deltaproteobacteria bacterium
CTTGATCATGCAAAATCGTTCCAGGGTCGGCTGGTCATTAGCCCATGCTTGTGCGAAGAGGGTTTTTCCAGAGCAATCAAAAAAATGGCAATTGGTCACGACCATCGCCCTTACTGGCTTGGTGGCGGCGTTTCTCCTCTTAATATTAACACCTTGGCCATTTAAATCGCAGATACCCTGGGGAGGGAAAGATTCAAACCGCGTATTAACTCAAACACATGAATTGCCTCCGGACACGCGGGTTCTCGCTGCCCAGATAAGTGCATCTCCCTTTGTTGAACATAAGCCAATAAATGTATCTAAACCTGAGAGATTAACGAAGGCCTCAGCCAATGCCTTAGATAAAGATCTAACTGGAACAGGATCTGAAGAGCCAGTTAATGCCTTTACCCAGGAAAGAAGTTTTCCCAGGCTTTTGGGGCAGATCACCGCAAAAAAGGGCGAAACCATTGGGGTTATGATCAGCAAAATCTACGGGAGCTTTAATGTCAAGTACCTGAAGCTTGTGGCTTTTGTAAACCCACATATAAAGAATTTGGATATAATCGAGGTTGGTGATATGGTTAATTTCCCAGCTATTCCCATTACGCCCGACTCTTTGCCAGAGGGTTGGTGGGTCCAAATCACTGAAAAGGAGAAGCTTGAAAATGCCTACCAATTCTTGAGGGCATATCCAAAAAAGGAGCCACCAGTCCGCATAATCCCCTGCTGGAATAACCAGGATGGTTTGAAATTTGCCATCGTCCTCCAAAGTAACTTTTTGGATGAAAAATCCGCCCGGAGCCTGATGAGTTTACTGCCGCCAATGATTGCCTCAAGTTCAAAGAACCTTAAACAATGGAAAGAGGGCACTGTTTTTTTTGCTGAGTTAATGTAAAATGAATCTGCGATCAGGTAGAAATAACCTGGGAGGATAACAGTTGAGGAGAAAAAAGAGATTGGGAGAGATGCTCCTTGAAGCCGGTCTGTTGACTGAAGAACAGCTCAGACAGGCCCTGGGAGATCACAAGAAATTCGGCCTAAAACTGGGCCAGTTTCTGGTTCACCAAGGGATCGGGAGTGAATCCGAAATTGTGGATCTGATCTCCAGGCAGTTAAAGGTCGCAAAATACCGTCCGGATAAATATCCTGTAGATCTTGGGCTATCAAAGATTATTCCAGCAGATATAGCCCAGAAATATCAAGTGGTACCATTAAGAAAAAAAGGGCAACTCCTTGTAATAGCCATGACCGATCCCTTAGACATAAAAGCAATGGACACCATTGAGGTGCTGGCGAATACCGAAGTTGAGCCCGTAATATGCACCGAACAGGAATTAAACCAGATGTTTGGTAGCCTTTACGGAGCGTATTCAGATATCGATGGTGTCCTGGAGAGCATTGAGCAAGTACAGTATGACACAGATACCGAGATAGAGACAACCATAGAGGATGTCGAGGTAAGCTCACTCCATGATATGGCTGAAGAGGTCCCTGTTGTCCGTCTGGTTAATTCTATCCTTTCCCAGGCCGTTCGCGAAAAGGCAAGCGATGTTCATATCAGTCCGGAAAAGGACTATGTTCAGGTCAGGTTCCGGGTGGATGGAAGACTCCACGAGGTGCCTGCACCACAGAAGTCCATGTTCCTGCCGATCGTATCCAGGCTAAAAATCTTGGCAGGTATAGATATCGCCGTATCAAGAACCCCACAGGATGGAAGATTTACTATCAAGATGGATAACAAAGAGATCAATATCAGGGCCTCCGCGATACCAACCATCTATGGTGAAAACCTGGTCCTCCGCTTGCTGGATACGAGTACTGGCGTTTACACATTAGACCGCCTCGGTATGTCCCAAGGTGACATGGATAAAATCGAATCGATAATTACCAAGCCTTACGGCATGATTCTGAGTACTGGGCCTACTGGAAGCGGTAAGAGCACCAGTTTATACTCCATCTTAAAAAAGATTAATGAGCCTGATATTAATATTATCACCCTTGAAGATCCGGTGGAATTCAGGATAGAAAAAATTCGGCAGATCCAGTTGAACCGAAAGGCAGGTATGACCTTTGCGAGCGGACTGAGATCTATACTTCGGCAAGATCCTGATGTCATCATGGTTGGTGAAATCCGAGATGATGAAACGGCCACAATTGCCGTTCAGGCTGCCTTGACCGGACATCGAGTCTTCAGCACAGTGCACACCAATGATGCCGCCGGCGCCATCACACGTTTATTAGATATGGGAATAGAGCCATTTCTTGTCTCTTCTGTGATGCTTGTATCTTTTGCTCAGCGTTTGGTAAGGAAAATTTGTCCTTACTGTAAAGAGCCCTACAGCCCTCCTAAGGAGGCCTTAGCCCATTGGGGACTGGACAAGATCGAAGGGGCCAATTTCCAGCGAGGCAGGGGATGCTTTCAATGTATGGGTACGGGGTATAAAGGGCGAACGGGCATATTCGAAGTCCTGGTTATTGATGAAATGGTCCAGGACATGATTTTGAAAAGGAAATCGGCCCAGGAGATCACTCGTACCGCTCACCAAGTTGGAAGGCTCAGAACCTTAAAGGAGGATGCTGCCGACAAGGTGCTAAAGGAAATCACAACTCTTGAGGAAGCAGCATTAGCGGTGATGAGTTAAAGATGCCAAAATTCTCCTACAAGGCCATAAACGAAAGTGCTAATACGGTATCCGGTGTAATTGAAGCCGATTCACTTGAAATGGCGACTGATATATTAACCGAGCGAGGATATATCCCATCCAAGGTTACAGAGAAAAGGGAGACTTCACGAGGCTTCACTTGGTCCAACATCAACGAAAGCATTACCCCGATTAAGTCCCCTGATTTGATCCTTTTTACAAAACAGTTTCGAACCATGATCCGGGCAGGGGTTCCCATACTCAGTTTATTGCAAGTGCTGAGAGATCAGACAGAAAATTCAAAACTCAAGAAAATTATTGAGGCTATGACACTGGATATCAATAGGGGCTCCAGCCTATATGATACATTTAGAAAATACCCTGCAACATTCTCTCCTTTTTACTGCAGTATGGTGAGAGCAGGGGAATCGAGCGGGGAACTCGGGGGCGTCATGGACCGGCTTATATATCTTTTAGAGCACGAGCATAAGATCAAATCAGATATCAAATCAGCGCTTCAGTATCCAATCATGGTGGTTATTTTTTTAGCTGTTGCCTTTTTCGTCCTCCTTACTTTTGTTATTCCAAAATTTACTAAGATACTTATCAGTGCTGGCATAGAAATTCCTCTTCCCACCCGTATCTGCATATTTTTATACCAATTCTTGTTCAATTACTGGTACATGATCCTTGGAGTGGTAATCGCAGGGATAGGAATCTTATTCTATTATTTTAATACAGAACAAGGCAAATATGTTAAGGATTACTATGTTCTCAAAATCCCTGTTCTTGGCCCTCTCTTTGTCAAGGCTGCCATGGCTCGATTTGGAAGTATTTTTGTCATTTTGTACAAGAGCGGGATACATGTACTTGACTCCATTAGAATTTTGTCTGGAACTATCGGAAATGCTGCAATTTCCAAAGAATTCGAGCAGATCAGGGACCAGCTTGAAGAAGGACGAGGTATTGCAGAACCTCTCAGATCTGCAAAATATTTTACCCCCATGGTAATCGATATGGTAGCCATCGGTGAGGCTTCCGGTAAGCTGGACGATATGCTCAGCGAGATATCAGCACATTACGACGATGAGGTGGAATATGCTACTCACCAACTATCCGAGGCCATAGGGCCCATACTTGTGATTGGGCTTGCCGCCGTGGTGGGATTTTTTGCGCTAGCCATGTTTTTGCCAATGTGGGATTTGACCAAAATAGTAGGCCGAGGCTAACATGTGAATGCCTTATTAAACACATACGAGTCTTTGGAAAAAGTCAAACAAATAGGATTTTGACATAAAGGCCTTTCAAATGTATACGATTTGATGATTTATCTGAACTTTTTCAAGGGGATAATGTTACTAATTGGTCACATTAATTTCCGGTACTTTCCAATGTTTCAAGTATCAACTAAATATCAGGATAAGGTAAAAAGTGTGTATACATAATATAATGGGAAATTAACAAAGAAGGGAGAAGGAAATGAAACAAAAGAAAAGTTTGTTACATGGCAGCGGGGGATTTACTTTGATAGAAATTATCGCTGTTTTAATCATCTTGGGTATCCTCGCAGCAGTGGCCATACCCAAATATATCGATTTGACCGCTAATGCCGAGAACAGAGCAATAGATGCTGGCGTATCAGAGCTCAACGGAAGGGAGTCCCTAACATGGGCTAACATAAAAATTTCTACTGCTGGGTGGGCTAGCGATGCTGCCACCTTTGCCGCGATGGACACTGACCTTGGGGCTGATTATAGTTGGTCTGTGGCCCCTGCAGTAGGTGGCGGAACACTCGACTTTGGAAGCCAAGCCGTTGCACTAACGAGAACTGCCTCCACTAACACGGCACCGTCTAGATGGTCACGATAAGTAGTAAGATGATCTAAACGCTAGCTAGAAGAATTGTAGACGTAAAATCACCTTGCGTAAGTCTTTGGGGGCAGTGTGTGAACGCTGCCCTTTTTCGTTTGGTGATCTAATTCATTCTTCAGAGCTGATTTGTTATGGTAAAATTTTTTAATCTTAAATACATTAAAAAGTAATTGGGTGCCGTGGCGATGTAACAGTGTAACAGAGCACATTCGAGGCACGTAATCGCATAGAGCCTTAAAGGGGGTATCATGCAAAAATATAATGATCGTGATAGAAGAAAAGCCCAAAGAGGCGATGCAAATTTTGTCATAAGTTATCATCTGCAAACAGAGGATGCTAACTACGACCTTACTCAAACTAAAAATGTGAGCCAAGGAGGAATGCTCCTAACCACTAATCGTAAGTTTGAGAAAGGAACACGCCTGGATATGACCATGCAATTCCCTTTTTTAGATGATAAGATACGGGTGGTAGGTGAGGTTGTGGGTTCTAAGGAGGTGCTAAAGGATCTCATTTATGAGACTAGGCTTATGTTCTATGACTTAAAAGGTCAATATTCTAAAAAGTTGGATAATTTTGTAAAAGAACACTCAAAGTGATAAGCTGATGAATAAAAGGACATGCATACCCTCTATTTAAAGAGGGAGAGCATTTTTAAGAATACACAGCCTGCCGAATATGAATAGTGCCTTCAAAAAAAATCGTGGCTTCACCATGCTCGAAGTGATCGCAGTATTGATTATTTTGGGAATCATCACGGCATTCGTTGTAAGCCGAGGCACAAATATTAAGGCAGAACTGAGTAGTGAAACCGAGACAGTCAAAGCTCATCTGCGCTATGCCCAGTGTATGGCACTGGCCAATGATATCTATTCCTGGAGAATCACCCTTTCATCTGGCTCCCCTGATTATTACACCTTATCAAAGATAAATAAATCTGATGGTACTGAAACAAATCTGATAAATCTCCCCAATGAGGATTCCCCTACCCATACTCTACCCTCAGGCATTTCCATCACTTCAGGGCTGGGTGCAGTTACTTTCGATGAATGGGGCAGCCCTGGTACCATCACTCAGAGCATCACACTTTCTGACGGTGCCGGTAATTCCGAAACTATTACGATAACAAAAAACACTGGGTTCATTGAGTAAATGAAATCATTATTAAGAAATAGCCAACCGGGTTTTACCCTGCTGGAAATAATCGCAACACTAATTATTGCCTCAATTCTGGGATCACTGGTGTACTCCTATTTTGGTTCCGCTTTTATGGGGAGCAGTACTCCGATTGCCAGGTTAAACAAAGCGTTTCATCTTCATGAGGCTATGGAAAACATCACAGCCGACTACAACGTTCATACAATATGGCAGGCATCGGCGAGTTATTCCATAAACGCTATTGTTATTCCAACTACAAAAAATTGGCATTTTTATAGATGTACAACTGCAGGAACAAGCGGTGCATCTGAACCTACATGGCCGACTGCTGCCGGAGGTACAGTTACAGATGGAGGCATAACATGGACTGAGGACACTCCTCCGGAATGGGCTCAGTTTACTATCTATTCCATAGGCAACTTTGTTGTTCCAGCTACTAAAAACGGTCATCGCTATAGATGTACAACTGCAGGAACAAGCGGTGCATCTGAACCTACATGGCCAACCACAAAAGCCGGGACTGTTGTTGATGGTACTGTAACATGGACTGAAAATGGCAAACTTCCCGTTTTGAAGGATAACATTGATGCATTAAACTATGGAAGCTACACTGTCGTAGAAAATAAGTATATCAAATTTAACCCATCCACCAATCAAGAGGAAGATATTGTAAGTGGCGATCCTGAAAATATCCTCAAAGTCGTAATTCAAAATGATCTTGGCGAAACGTTGACAGCCCTGTTTACGAGTAAAGATTAAAAAAGATTATGAAGAAAAATAAGGATTGCAACAATCGTGGGTTCACCCTTATTGAAGTTATCGCATCTTTGGTTCTTGTGGGTATTATTGGTGCTATAGCAGGAATGGCTCTGGTTCAAATTTCCAAGGGATTTGTATTTTCAAAGAAAACCACAGCAACAGCACAAAAAGGTCAAATAACCATATCCAGGCTTGTAAAAGAGTTTAGTGCAATCACATCTATCTCTTCCGGAACAGCGACATCAATAACATTCACGCGTGATCCTGGGGTAACGCATACTATTTCTTGGGCCGGTGCAAACAATCCACTTTTAATCGCTACAGATATCGTAACTGACAATGTAAACTCATTTAATTTACAATACTATGATTCATATAATGACCCTTCACCTTCAACAACGTGTTTACCTTCTACAGCTATGATTGAGATTACACTGGAATTAAAAGGGGCAGATGATATTCCTTCAGAATTTGTCAATCGTGTCTTTATGTATAAATTGATTGAGTAAATCCTATGCATAATCTAAATCAAAAAGGCTCAATATTGATAATATTGATTATAACCATAACGATGATTTCAGCACTGAGCGCTGGTATCTTATCCATGACAATAACATCTACCATCAGTGAGCTTAATGCTAATAATTTTAATAAGGCGCAATATCTTGCCGAAGCAGGTATAAGATATGCTAAACTCAATAACCTGCCAGACCCAACTGATGAAACTTATACACTGTCCAATGGTGATAAGTTTCATGTACTTATATCAGGCACTACATTCGAATCTACCGGCATCGTAAACGAAGATACTCCACTTGAGGCCAGGCGGAAAATCACTCTATCTAATTACACGCCACCAACTAACGTGCCTCCGGTGTTCACCACAGACCCGATTACCAAGCCTGATGCCACTGAGAACACTCCGTACACAGGTCAGACACTTGCTGGCTCGGCCACAGATGCAGACGGTGACACTCTAACCTACTCAAAGGTGACCGGACCTGCCTGGCTGAACATTGCTCCTGACGGCGCCTTGTCCGGTACGCCCGGTTCTGGCGACGTTGGCTGGAACCAGTGGACGGTTGAGGTATCTGACGGCAGGGGCGGTACGGACCAGGCCACTTTGAGGATCAATGTTGTGGCTGCTAAGGCCTTCTGCGGCAGCACGCCGATGCAAAGAGACGGTACAGGTATCTCTGCAGTGAGCTCATTCGCCAGAGCATTAATACCCCTCTTCCTCGCTTTATTCGCAATTGCAGTGTGGTTCTGGCGCAAACGCAAATCCCAAGGGATTAAAGGCGTCAATCAAAAATAGCTTTGAGCCAAACCACAACTCGGGACTCTATTATTCTCTTATCCTAATTTTCTATATATGGGAAATGATCGTCAGCTCATTTGACTACAACTTTGACCTCTATACATACCATGATCTTATTAAACATCATTGAGGCAATAGCACTCGTAGTATTCTTTGGTATATTTATTCATTTGCTAACATATGTTCCAGATATTCCCTGGCGAATGGCCATAGCCCTAGCCTTGGTTGTAAGCATCTGGATTTGGTTTTACCTTCAAGAGAAAAAAACCAATGAACAATCGCGTGATGTCTGGGAGATTGTAAGTGCTTTTGCGATAGGATTCTGGCTTTTTGTTTTTCTTAGATACCTTGGTCTTGTACAATGGCCCTTAGCCCATGCAGATAATTTGCGGGCATATCTTTTTTTGCTTGTTTCACATTTAGTGTTTGTAGCTACGGTATTAGCATGCCTTCTTTGGGTAGCCGGTAAAAGAATATCATTTGATCTCCTTTCATTTGGCAACTGGCGCAAAGGCATTTTGGGGTATACAGGGCAGGTTGTACTTCTTGCCACCGCAGCAGGAACCTGGATTTTTGCAATATATTCTGTAATGTCAACAGAACTTCCTGCTTCAGGGAAGCTATTGTGGTTTATGCTTGTTGCGTTCATAAAAGCAATTCTTACTGGAGCAACAGAAGAAGTGTCATACAGGGGCATAATGCAGTTGCCCGATTTGGAATTCCTTTTGGAATAATAATCTAGAGCTGTCTTTATTCTGCCTTTCATCTGCATTTAGGGGCAGCATTTTGTGGGCATATCGGTTTCCTTTTTGCAGTTATGGGGCTGGGGCTATTATTTGGGGTTATTACCCGCCTTACCAGCGGTATAGGATGGGCATGTATCATACATATTGCCATTAATCTGGTAATAGAGTGGCAGAATTTATCTTAAACTTCATAGTTAATTATTGGTCTTGGGGCTTTATAGGACTCCTTGTTGCCTCCATTCTGATAGTACGTAATCTTTCAAAAAACGGTATTATCTTTCCTGTTGCAATTATGATTATTACTGCAGCAGTATATGGAGGGCTGTTAGGAACAAGAGTTTTAAGTGTATTGATTAATAATCCCCGGCTATTTTTATATAATTTTCCACAAGGTCTCGCTTTCTGGGAGGGCGGACTATCATGGCAGGGGGGGATCCCAGGAGGAATGGTAGCGGGCCTTATAGTCGTTAAAATCGCCAGAAAACCATTCTGGTCGAGTGCAGGATGTTTTGCTCCTGGCCTGGCTCTTGCTCATGCTATTGGTAGAATAGGTTGTTTGTGCCATGGTTGTTGTTATGGGTCACCTACGATGGTGCCATGGGCAATTTATTCCAAAGAACTTGGCACTTTGGTTCATCCAACCCAGGTATACAGCATATTAGGTGAACTTACTGCATTTGTCATCTTGCAATGGGTCTTTAATAAAAAACCGGATTCTCGAAAATATCTGATGTTATGGTACGGGATAATCTTTTCCATCCACCGTTTTATCCAAGAATTTTTTAGAGGCACGCCACCCGGACCGGAATTGATTTCAGGACTACGAATATATCAAGTAATATGTATTATTATGTTTGTTATGAGTCTGGGCATACTTCTCGGTTTAATAAAGAAAAAATGGGGCTATATTGTCTCACTGATTCTTGTCGTGCTGACTGCAGCCTCTTTTTTCCTCCTCAGACCACAATTAGAAACTCAAACTCCTATTGCACGAAGTGACTTGAGCCTTTATCTTGTTATAACCCGCAGCATGTTTGCCGATACGATACCCTTGCTTACTGGAAAACCGAACGTGAGAAAGAAGGATTCAATGTTATTATGGGCACCTGGAATGACACTCCCACAACGACCGACATTAAGAAATGGATCAAAACACAGACAAGGGTTTCAAGCGGATTATGCAGATACATTTTACTTATAGGAGATTGCGCTGCGGAAAATGAGGTTCCTACGGTATGGCATATCCCGAGCTTCACAGTACCTT
>JAFDDS010000015.1 GCA_019310745.1 Deltaproteobacteria bacterium
ATACTCCTTGGCCTTGATAATATCCACATAGGCAAAACTCTTGTGCTTATCATGACCGGTTACCTCATCGTAGCTTACCATTTTGTAGCTCAAATAATGTTGAGCCAGATAGTCTAGATTATGCTGACGTAGTGTTGGGTCAATAACATATGAGGCTATCATGGTATCAAAAAATAATCCCCTCACAGTGACATCGTATCTCGCCAGGATCTCAGCGTCATATTTTATATTTTGTCCTATCTTTTTTATTCTCTCATCGCAGAAGGTGTCTTTTAGGAGATCGAGGGCCTCGTTTATATGTAATTGTTGAGCCACACCTCTATACGTATGGCCTAACGGTAAATAGTAGGCAATTCCTGGTTCAATACAGAACGATATGCCTATCAGTTCTGCCTCAAGATGGTTTGTACTGGTAGTCTCTGTATCAAAGCAGAATATTCCTTTCTTTCTTATATTTTCAATAAGAGATACCAGTTCTTCTTTGGTGAGAATAAGTCTATAATCCTTTTTACTTTGTTTTGCATGCTCGGAGAATTTATTTATCAGTGATTTAAATTCTAGTTCGCGGAATATCTCTAAAAGCTTCTCTTTTTTTGGGGAGCCGAGCCTGAGATCATCAAGGGTTACGTCGACTGGTACAGAATTTTTAATGGTGACCAGTTTTTTACTTACAAAGGCTTGTTCCTTGAATTCCTCAAGCTTTTTCTTAAGCGATGCCTTAGTGACTTTATTGGTATTTTGAAAAAGGTTTTCTATTGAGTGAAATTGTTGAATAAGGCTGAGGGCGGTTTTTTCACCAACACCGGGAATGCCGGGGATATTATCAGATGAATCTCCTGATAGGGCCATTACTTCAATTATCTGTTCAGGTTCAATCCCATAATCCCGCTTTATCGAAGTATAATCCGTCAGTTTTTCACTCATTGAGTCCCACATAACTGTATTTTCTGACAGGGTTTGCCTGAAATCCTTGTCGCTACTCACAATGACTACATTGAAACCCTGATTGCTTGCTAACATGGCAATGGTTCCGATGATATCATCTGCCTCATATCCTTCCTTTTCCAAAATTGTAACACTTAAGCCAGCGACCACATCTTTTATATATGGGATCTGTACAGCCAGGTCTTCTGGCATAGGGGGTCTGTTAGCCTTATAATCTTTAAATATTTTATGCCTAAAGGTTGGCCCTTTCACATCAAAGGCGACAGCTACATAATCAGGCGATTTATCATCAAGCAGTTTCATAAGCATCTTTGTGAAGCCTAATATGGCATTGGTAGGGAGACCTTTAGAATTAGAGAGGTTTCTAATCGCATGAAAGGCCCTGTGAATAAATAAACTTCCATCTACAATGTAGAGTGTTTTATTGGAACTTTTCATATTTGGATTTTAGAAAAAAAGGTTTTTTGCTTAGAATGGGAACCAAATGTTCTCAATGTAATGTAGCCAAGAAGTTCCAGGAAATCAACATGCTTTTTTAAGGTATGTAATAATGGACAGAAGACTTGTGAAATCAAGTCTGGATATAGAATGCCTCATTGAGAAAAAATTGATTCTATTGAGAGGAAAAACGATGCCTTTTTTGTTACATCTCTCCGGGGCGTAGTCCCAGCAGGCCGAAGACCAAGTCTTACATCTTGTCTTTACCTTGACGATTAATGAAATATTGATTGTCTCATCTGGAAATGCTATGTATGAAACACTTCGTGTTTAACAATGTAATGAAGCGAACGGAGAAAATTACTTTTAAATAACCGCTAATTTATTTGTGGAGGAAGAATAATGGCTCAAAGAAAGAGAAAACTGGGTAGAGGGGTTGCTATGGTAGGAGCTGGGATGTCGGCCTTTGGCATCAGGCCTGATGTGACGAACCGCGAATTATTTGCAGAGGCCTTTCTTGATATGGTGAGCTCTGTGGATAGAGGGTTTGATCCTCAGGAGATCGAGGCCTTATATGTGGGAAATTGTGGCGCTGAGATGTGGGAGTCACAATCAGTGATAGGCGTGTTATGTGCTGATATAACTGGTCTGACTCCTCGCCCGGCGCTCAAGGTTGAGGATGCATGTGCGAGCAGTTCAGTTGCCGTGCGAGAAGGGATTATAGGGATAGCCTCTGGCATATATGATATGGTTTTGGTTGGCGGCACAGAAAAGATGAGCATTTTACCAACTAATTGGACCACAATGGCTCTTGCCTGTGGTTCGGATACAACCTATGAAAGTGCAGCCGGATTTACCTTTCCTGGCCTTTATGCCTCTATGGCAACCGCACACATGGAAAGATATGGAACCACTCATGATGACATGTTGCGGGTAGCGATAAAGAATCATAGTAATGGGGCACTGAATCCCAAGGCGCATTTTCCTAAGACTATTAAAGATGTTATGGATAGCCGTAAGGCTCAGGCTGAAAAAAAGGGGAAACCCATTCCAAACTGGGCCGATGAAATGGAATTCCTTCATGATCCACGATATAATCCAGTCATTGCATGGCCAAATACATTGTTTGATTGTTGCCCTGTTACAGACGGAGCGGCCTGTATCCTTTTGGTGGCTGAGGAGATCGCTAAAAACTTTACTAATATACCTCTTTATATCATCGGCTCAGGGCAGACCAGTGGCCATAACCTCCATGACAGGGAAACCCTCACATCTGTGCCCGCAGCAAAGCTCGCAGCGCAGCAGGCGTATGAAATGGCTGGGGTTGGCCCTCAGGATATAAACATAGCTGAAGTTCACGATTGCTTTACTATTGCCGAAATAATGGCAATTGCCGACCTTGGTTTTTTCAAGGAAGGTAAAGAAGCAGCGACCGCAGCCGGGGAGGGTAAGACTACCAGAGACGGTATAAAGCCAATTAATGTTTCTGGCGGACTGAAGTGCAAGGGACATCCTGTGGGTGCTACTGGTGCAGCTCAGGTAGTAGAGATATTTCACCAGATGAGAGGTGAAGCAGGCGCTCGACAAGTCACGAATATGGATATTAATCTCGCTCTGAATCATAATATAGGGGCCCACGGAACTACGGCAGTTGTCCAAATCTATGAAAGGAGATAGTACTGATGAAAGAGATACCATTTACCATTGCCTCATATGACAAATTTATAGAAGAAAAAAAACTGATGGCCTCCAAGTGTGTGAGGTGCAGTGCATTATGGCTGCCTCCACGTCCGATATGCCTCACGTGTAAAAGTGATGAATTAGAATGGAGAGAGCTTAACGGGAAAGGGAAGCTTGTTGCATTCACGGTTATCGGTGTTGGCCCTATACCAATGATAGATGCAGGGTATAACAGAGATAATCCTTACTGCGCCGGTATTGTTGAGCTGGAGGAAGGGCCAAGGATTAGTGCCCAGATTCTTGGTGTTGATGTTGCTCATCCAGAAAATATTACAATCGGCACTTCTCTCACGGCAACATTTGTGGAAAGGGGAAGCTGGCATTTTGTAGAAGAGCTGGCCAAGGTGAAAAAGACATATCTGGCGTTTCAGGTGTAGCAATCTGAATGACGAGCTCCTTCTGCTTACACCTCATTATGATTTGATTCATGAAATTTTGGGTTTTTTCTGATACTTGCCCACATTAAAGGCTTGAAATGTTTGGCCTGCTGAGAAAATGAACAAAAGGCAGTATTTGCAGAGGCAAAAGCTATACTTCGTCGCTCTACTTTTTGCCGCCGGTGATTTCCGGCATTGGTAAATGAAAAAAAGTACATTTTGATTTGGGTCTGTTATATCATGAAAACAACACAATATTTTGAATATACAAGGCAAAGACCTGATCGTGTTCAAATTAAAGACGAATGGATCAATTTTGTGATACAGTATCCAGAAAAGACTGAAATTCAGACCGATGGCCGGGTCAGAAAATGGGCAAAGATACAAGAGGTTGATAAATATCTTCGGGTGATCTTATTGGAAGATGGTGAGACAATTCATAATGCCTTTTTTGATCGGTCTTTTAAGGAGGATTAAGGTATGAAAATAAAATATTTTTCTGATACGGACACCGCTCATGTGGAATTTACGGATAAAGAGGTCTATGAAACAAAAGAGATAAGTGAAAATATCTATATAGACATTGATGAAAAAGGCAATATCGTGAACATGACAATTGAACATGCAAAAGCTAATGCAGGACTGTGGGAATTTTCATATCAAGAGATGTCTCGCCGAACTGCATAAAACGCCTAACATCAGCTTGGAGAAGGATGCTCATTACGTTGCGCTTCATTCGCACCTCTCAAGCTGGACGTCATGTTCAAGGGATAAAAAATGATTCGCCAGAGGAAGGTCACCAAACAAGTTGATGAAATAGAATCGGTGGTCTGTGACAGGTGCGGCAAGGAATACGGACCGAACGACCTCGAGACGGAGGAGTTTCATTACATCCGGTTCACAGGTGGCTACGAGTTTGTTTTCGGAGATGGGGTGCGGGTCGAGTGCGACCTATGTCAGCACTGTCTTCATGAGATGATAGGCGACATATGCAGGAAGCAGGAGGACCGTGCCGGATGAAGTTCACGAGGAAACAGGGACAGTACCTTGCTTTCATCTACAACTACACGAAGATTGCCGATCGTCCTCCTGCCGAAGCAGACATGCAGCGCCACTTCCGTGTAACACCGCCATCAGTGCATCAAATGGTGCTCAACCTGGAGAAGGCTGGTCTCATTGAGAGAACTCCGGGTACAGCTAGATCGATTCGTATAGTCGTACCGCCCAAAGAGCTACCGTACCTGGAATGAGAGAAACATTGATTCTGGGGACACAATACTAATTTTTAAAACATCAAAATAGGTATAAAGCAGGTAACGAAGAAAACACTTGCTTACAGCAATGGACAAACCGCTCTATTTGCCGAGGACAATGTTTTTTATGAACCTCTTAACTATTTCACATCCTTATTGATTTTGGGAATATTGCATTATATAGTCCTAAAGTAATATGTCCTGTAGGGGGTTGACATTTTTACATTATACAAGGAAAGATTTGAAGACCAGATGCTATTGTGCTATATTGCCTATACCGTGATAATTGGAGGAATCTGTTATGGCAAGAATCACTGTGGAAATTGAGGACTCAAAAGCCACACTCCTTAGACAAAAAGCAGGTAAGTTCGGTCTGTTGCCTGATCAGTTCGTTACAGCAACTATTGAAGATCTCATTGCCCAGCCGGAACCAGACTTCGAAGCAGCAATGCATCGAGTATTGTCTAAGAATAAAGAACTTTATGATCGTCTTGCGTAATGCGCTATCTTTCTCTCCTGGAAGTTCTTGAGCTTCATGAAACGATCATCTCTTCTTCAGGCGGTTCATATGGTATCCGAGATATTAAAGCACTTGAATCTGCAATCAATCAGCCTCGGATTACCTTCGACCAAACCGATCTCTATCCGGATATTATTTCAAAAGCATCAGCCCTTTGTTTTTCCCTCGTCATGAATCACCCCTTTGTTGATGGCAATAAGAGAGTTGGCCATGCGGCCATGGAAACTTTCCTGATTCTTAACGGGTATGAGATTGAGGCGCCTGTGGATGAACAAGCACAAATATTCCTTGATCTTGCTGCAGGAAATCTCACTCGTGAAGCGTTCACAAACTGGCTTAAAGGACATGTGTGATTCACATGTCATAAACCCCGACTGGAATTTCGCTGTGCCCAATTCCAGCAGGTTATGCAAATATGAGCCTAAAAAAGTTTAGGTTGAAAGGATTTTTTGATGAGCATTCTTGAAAAAGTTGGCGAAAATGAGTGGCGATTTATTGAATCCGGCTGTGTCAGAGACTTGATGGAAGAATTTCATGAGGCGCTGGATTGTTTAGATAGTGCGGAATTTCAATTGGGTGAAAAGATGTTACGCTCTATCATTGATAGGTGCCCAGAGCATGTTGATGCAATACACCATCTAGCCCTTATTTCAGAAAATGAAGGCAGAGACCTGGAATATCATTCGCTTGAGAAGAAAGCCGTAGATATTGCGTTAAAAAATTTTCCGAAAGAGTTCAGGCTGGGAGAAGACCTTTTGGAATGGGGTTGGTTGGAAAATCGCCCCTTTTTGAGAGCATATCATGGCTTAGGCCTCGCTCTTCTTAAGAGAGGATCTGTTAAAGAAGCGCTCAACATTTTCTTGAATGTATTATCATTCAACCCAAATGATAATCAAGGCATAAGAGACGTAGCTATTGAGTGTTTCTTCGAGCTTGACGAGCCGGAAAATGTTCTTTCTATTTGCGATAAATACCCTGGTGATATAACTCCTCAACTGCTCTACGGTCGTCCATTGGCACTCATTCAACTCGATAGGTTACCTGAGGCAAAAGAATCCATAAAAGAGGCTGTTGCAGGGCTTCCATTTGTCGTGAAAGAGCTTTTGAAAAAACGCCATGTGAGACCAAAGTCCTTAATGGATGGCTATGTAACCTCCGGTGGAAAAGATGAGGCGTATTTTTATTGGGAAACTTCGGGGAGTTTTTGGGAGAATACCACTGGTGCTTTAGATCTTTTGAAAAAGTATTTGCGATGATACTGATGGTTTGATTGGTGCTCATCATGAGGGTATAGGGCTTGCCCTTAATATTGGACATTCAGGATGAAGACCATACTAGGCATCCTCTGAGGGATTTTGGGCGCGCGGTACTTATTTTTAAAACATCAAAACAGGTATAAAGCAGGTAACGAAGAAAACACTTGCTTACAGCAATGTTATCTTACTGCTGTAAGGGTCGGCACAAAAGCCATTCAACCCTTAAGTAGCCTGAACCCACCAGTTAAAGACAACAATCTAATTTTAATGCTCTCGAGATAACGCTTGACGTTATTACCGAAGTTCGTTATTATTGTTCTATGATAAAATCCTTCCGGGACAAAGAGACCGAGAAAATATTAAATCGACAATTTTCAGGTAAATTGTCCCAGAATATCCAGCATGTCGCGCGCAAGAAGCTGATAATTCTTGATGCTGCAACAGTATTAAATGATTTGCGAGTACCGCCGGGTAACCGATTGGAGGCATTGAAAGGTGACCGGAAAGGCCAACATTGTATACGCATCAATGACCAATGGCGGATATGTTTTAAATGGAAAGCTGGCGATGCGTATGACGTTGAAATTACAGATTATCATTAGGAGGATCGTATGAAAAACGAGAAACTTGCTCCCATCCACCCAGGCGAAATTCTTAGGGAGGAATTCTTAGAGCCAATGGGAATTAGCCAGTACCGACTGGCCAAGAATATAAGTGTGCCTCCTAGGCGCATCAACGAAATTGTCCACGGTAAACGGTCAATTACTGCAGATACAGCTTTGCGTTTGGGACGTTTTTTCGGCATGTCTGCTCAATTTTGGCTTAACCTCCAAACTCGGTATGATCTTGAAGTGACTGAGGATTTACTTGAGGGCCGGCTTGCTGAGGAGATACACACTCTTGAGGCACATTTAACTTCAATGTAAATTTGGGGTTACAAGACGGGACATTGGTTCTGAGGCAACTTACTGTATTGTATCCCTGGGACACAATATTAATTTTTAAACAGGGAAATAGGCATAAAGAGATAGTAGGTGATCAACTGACAGGCCTGAAAATGGTATACATTAAATACTTCGATGCTCCTAAGTAACTACGACTTTATTTGTTGATTTTAAATAAAACCTATTTTATAGCTTCTTTTGGCTAGTAATCTGTGAAATGGTTTGTGATAGAAACGCAGGTCTGGTTTAGTAGATAGTAATTTTTTATCATAGGAGATCGTTGAGATTGAAAGTTAAATATTATGAATCATACTCTCACAAATAAATTTAAGGAATATTTCACAATAAAACCCTTGATCGAAACCTTTAGCTTCTTTCGGGCATATGCGCGAGATATAGTAACTTTCCTTGTATATGCTACAGTTCCTGTGATAATTATTGAAAATTTTATTTCCTACTACGCGATTAATTACAATTTTCCCTTTCAGATTAAACATCTTCCTATTATTGTACATTTTCTCTATCAACCCATTTACACTGGGGGTCTGATCTACCTTATTTCCAAGATAGTTGCAGGAGAGAAATGGGATATAAAAGGATGTCTATTGATCGGATTACGGTGTTGGGTAAACCTATTACTTGTTAATATTGTTAGCTCATTGATGGTCATCCCTGGACTCTTCGCTTTTATAATTCCTGGGCTATTTATTTTTGCAAGATTATCATTAGCAGAATTCTGCGTGGTGCTTGATAGGCTCAGCCCTATGGAGGCCTTATTGCACAGCAACAAGATGAGTAGGAATTTTACATGGCAAATCATTAGCAGCGCTCTGCTTCTTTCAATAATACTATTAGGATTTCAGCTCCTCATCCACCTCGCAATAGTAACCCTTTCTTTAGAGAATATATTTATATTCATGATTACTGAATTATTGATTATTATT
>JAFDDS010000304.1 GCA_019310745.1 Deltaproteobacteria bacterium
GTTAGATTATGCTGAAGACCTTGAAAAGGAAATCCATAAACTTGACGCAATGCCTATTCTGATGGGGCACTCTATGGGTGGGCTTCTCGCACAAATCCTTGGGAGTCGTGGATTAGCCAAAGCCATTATTCTGTTAACCCCTTCATCGCCGCATAGCACCATGGCCCTAAAACCATCAGTTATAAAAAGTTTTTGGAGTTCACTTACAACATGGGGCTTTTGGAAAAAGCCAATGCGCCAGACTTTTGATGAGGCGGTATATTCAATAATGCATTTACTGACGGCTGAGGAGCAAAAAGAGGCTTTTGATAAATTCGTTTACGAGTCTGGCCGGGTAGGCTTTGAGATCGGCCTCTGGCTTTTTGATTCAAAAGGAGCTGCAAAGGTTGATGAGTCAAAGGTTACTTGCCCCGTACTGGTAATTGCCGGAGCTGAAGATAGGATCGCTCCTGCTTCGGTTGTTCAAAAAGTTGCAAATAAATATAAGGATGTTTCAACTTATAAGGAATTCCCAAATCACGCTCATTGGGTCATCGGGGAACCCGGCTGGCAGGAAATCGCGGAGTATACCTCGGATTGGCTTAATAAAGCGCTAAATGAAATTGGAGTATCCAATGGCAGAAAAACTTAATGACAAAGAAATATTCAGCTATGAAGAACTTTTAATGGCTAATGTGATTCAAACAGATACGGTTGCACAGCTTCTTGTTGAGAAAGGTATTTTTACAGAGCAAGAGTTTTTCACCAAATTGAAAAAAGTTCAAGCTGAATGGGAAAGCAAGAGAAGCGTGAAGCATTAGGGGCACTATAAAAAAAGCTTTCAAAATCCTCTTCTTCTTTATTCCTTTCCTCCTAATCCTTCCCATCACCTCACAAGCTGATCCATTTAAAGTTACAAGAGTTTATGATGGTGCTACTGTACAAGCTGAAGAATATGGCTGAGGCGTAAACATACTGAAGGTCAGGTTGGCTTATGATGGTGCTACTGTACAAGCTGAAGAATATGGCTGAGGCGTAAACATACTGAAGGTCAGGTTGGCCGGAATAGATACCCCTGAAACTTCCAAGAGCAAGAGAGACCCAGGGCAACCATTCAGTCAGCACGCCAAAAAATATTTAGCAGGGTTGATATTGAATAAGGTCGTAGAAATTAAATACTATGGCTTAGATCGGTATTACCGTGTCTTGGGTGTAATCTTCTTTGAAGGCAAAAATATCAATCTTGAAATGGTTAAAGCTGGCTTTGTAGAAGTTTATCAAGAAAAGCCACCCAAAGAATTTGATTCAAAACCATATATTCAAGCAGAGGCAGAAGCTAAAGAGGCCCAAAGAGGCATGTGGAGCATGGGTGATAAGTATATGAGTCCAAAAGAATGGCGAGAGATGCATAGAGGGGAATAACATCGACGAAAGTTGACCCGTCAGGCCAACAGCCAAAGAGAGGGATAGGATGGTTGATATTTTGACTAGCATATGCATTCTATACTTTATAGATATTTCAGGTTTTGGCACGAAGCAGAAACTCAAGGCAAAGACTCCATTAGATCAGAAATCAATAAGTAGAAAACATAGTTTCACTGCATTGAATGGGGTCAAATTCTGCACGATTTTTTTAACAATTAGCCTGTAATTCCCAACTGTATTGACCTAGAGCAATATATTGTGTTTTTTAAAAAATGGGTATCGTCTCCGCCCATTCCATACCCACTAAAATACCCCTTGACTTTTTTTTCCTGGTGGTATCCTTATTAATAAGAATCCCCACCTTGTTTATAGGTATCTTTCATAACCTAACCCTTTAGGAGGAAATCATGAGAAGAGGTCTTCTGAAGATGCCCCACCGATGCCTCCCTGAGGCTGTCTGCTGCCATAGGGGAGGCGAAGTCATTTCTAATCCTTGTTAAAGCCAAACCCATGGGTCTCACATCCACAAGAAGGCACTATTTATCAACACTACGATAGAGAGCTGCACACATTCTTCAATTTTGACCCTTTTCCCTTCACAAAGAGAACCTTTTCCGCTTTCTGAGGGTTTGAACGACAATAATCCATTTACAACCAAAAGGAGAAAAACCATGTCTTACAAAAAAGGAGTCATTGGATTTGCACTCGTCCTTAGTATCTGTGCAGTTATGGGGTCAAGCCCACTAATTCTAGCCGAAAGCGCCGAACAGGCTTATGATGTCGATGCATGTGTTTCAATGGATCTCTCGCCGTTGGTTCGTTCGCAAGAAATCACCATTTTCAACTTCGATGCTAAGGGAATTATGCGAAGCAATACCGAAAGTAAAGTCTTTGATAATTGCACTGTACATACAAAGGGAGTCATGGTGGTAGAGGGAAAAAAACAAACTGTATATGGCTACATGAAATACCTCGATCCAGATGGCGATTATGTTATTTTCCGGTACACACAAAATCCAGGTGAAAAAGCAGCAACGACGACAATTGTGGCGGGAACCGGGAAATGGAAGGGTATTACTGGCGGCGGCAAAGCCGTACAGATCGCAAGGGGTAAGCCAGTGGCATCAGGCACGTTTCAGTTTTGTAACAACCATAAGGGAACATTTACAGTACCCAAGTGAGTATTAACAACAAATCTTCTTACTAGAGGTAACTTCTGAAAAGTGATGAGGTGGGGTTATAAAGCCCTGCCTCATCACTTCTTATCTCAAGAACTGGGCAAGATTGAACCGGAACATGTGTGTCAATAGAATAGATTTCAACGACTCGTCGGGTGTCCGAAAAGACCCCTTCCTTTCCACTACGATAAGTAGCCCAAAATTCTGCCCAAGTAAAAGCTACTGCTATGATTGTGGATAATTCAAAAGCCGAAAAACTTATGACTATCAAACGAAACCTTTAATAAAATCTGATTTGGCTGTACGATCTATTATGGCACGTAACCTTAAATTATTTAGTGTTTGAAACAGGTACAACATATGGTATATTTCTCTT
>JAFDDS010000305.1 GCA_019310745.1 Deltaproteobacteria bacterium
CATAATGGTTACCTTTTTAACCTTGTAATGTCTTCGTGCCACCCATGCAGTAGTATAGGCTGTATAATGATTCCACTTCTTATCGGGGCCTGTATTTATCATAATAAGGATATTATCTACTATTGCCATTATTTGTATCTCCCTTTATAGTGATCACTTCCCTTTTTTTGACGAGAAAGTATATTCTTCTCCATTTTTCCTGTCAAGCCTCGGTCAGGATATTATTTTTTTTAAAAACTTACCGGTATACGATTCCTTAGTAATAGCAATCTCCTCAGGTAAACCAGAACCAACAATAAAGCCTCCCTTCTCTCCCCCTTCCGGACCCAAATCAATTATATAATCAGCTGACTTGATAATATCCATATTATGCTCTATTACTAGAACCGTATTTTCCAAATCGACTAAATGATTTAAGACATCCAAGAGTTTTTGTATGTCTGCGAAATGGAGTCCAGTTGTAGGCTCATCCAAAAGATACAGGGTTCTTCCTGTATTTTTTTTCCCCAACTCTCGGGACAGTTTAATCCTCTGTGCCTCACCACCGGAAAGGGTGGTGGCAGGCTGCCCAAGTTTTAGGTATCCAAGTCCAACGTTAAACAATAACTCTAACCTACCTCGGATCTGAGGGATAGGTGAAAAAAACAGCAGAGTCTCCGCTACTGTCATATCAAGCACATCTGCAATGTTCTTTCCTTTATACCGTATCTCAAGGGTATCCCGATTATACCTCAATCCCTTACATACATCACAGGTAACATATACATCCGGGAGGAAATGCATCTCAATTTTGATAATCCCATCACCCTTGCAAGACTGGCACCTTCCTGCATCTACATTAAAGCTAAACCTGCCCGGGGTATACCCTCTAACCCGGGATTCTGGTAGCCGAGAAAATAGATCTCGAATATGTGTAAATACTCCTGTATAGGTTGCTGGGTTAGACCGTGGGGTTCTTCCGATAGGGTTCTGGTCTATGTTAATTGCTTTATCCAGATACTCTATGCCCCTTACTCTTTTCATCCGACCAATCCTTTCCTTTGAATGGTAGAATTTTTGTGCCAGGGCAGGATAGAGAATCTGATTTATTAAGCTGCTCTTGCCAGACCCTGAAACCCCGGTAATGCACGTAAAAGTACCCAAAGGAATAGTAACATCAATATTTTTAAGGTTATTCTCTGCTGCCCCTTCAATAACTATTTTCTTTCCATTGCCTTTTCTTCTAAGGGTTGGAACAGGGATAGAAAGTCTTCCTGAAAGATACTGACCAGTGAGTGAGTTTCTGTCTTTCACAATCTCGGTAGGTGTACCAGTAAATATCACATGGCCCCCCTGCTCACCGGCCCCTGGCCCCATATCTACGATGTAATCTGCTGAAAGTATCGTTTCTGGGTCATGCTCCACAACCATCACTGTATTACCCAATTCTTTTAATCGTTTGAGGGTTTGTAAAAGTTTATTATTGTCCCTGTGATGCAATCCAATGCTTGGTTCATCCAAAACATACAATACACCGGAAAGAGAAGAACCGATCTGAGTAGCCAATCTGATCCGCATCTCCTCTCCACCTGAAAGTGTTGATGTTGACCTATCAAGAGAAATGTAGTCAAGTCCTACACTCTCTAAAAAGCCAAGCCTTTTAATAATCTCTTTGAGTATTTGCCGACCTATTATCTCTTCTTTTTCTGTTATCCTTAGCCCTTGAAAATATTTATGGGCCTTAGTAATAAATAATGAAGTTACCTCAGCGATAGATTTTTCACCTATCTTTACAGCAAGGCTTTCTCCTTTTAATCTTGCTCCATTACATTGAGGGCATGGCCTAATATTCATGAATCTCTCTATCCATTCCTTAGAAAAAGAAGAATCTGTCTCGTGGTATCTCCTGTTAAGGTTTGGAATAATTCCCTCAAAGGGTTTTTTATAAAAATGGCGTCTATCGTCTCTGTCAGAATAGAATCTGATCTCCTCTTTCCCTGAACCATAGAGAAATGCCTTTTGAAATAGAGAAATGCCTTTTGAATCTTTTCTGGGAGTTCACTAAAAGGCGTGTATAAATCAATTTCGTAATGCTGAATAAGGGAGTCCAGCATCTGGTAAAAATATATCGAATTCCTTCCTGCCCATGGTTCAATTGCTCCCTCTCGTAAGGAAAGACCGGGGTCTGGAACAATTAAATCGGGGTCAAAGTACATCTTGATTCCAAGACCGCCACATTCCTCACATGCCCCTAATGGATTATTAAAGGAAAACATCTGGGGAGTCAGTGGTGGGAAGCTAAAACCGCATACCGGGCACGATGCTTTCTGGCTAAAACGATGCTCTGCCTCGCCAATGAGATCCACAATTGCCAACCCATCTGATAAAGTAAATGCCAATTCTAAGGAATCGGTAAGCCTTCGTTGTATGGTTTTGTTTACTATTAATCTGTCAATAATTACCCTGATAGAATGCTTCTTTTTTTTATCCAGGTTGATGTCAGAATCAAGCAACATGATATCGCCATCAATCTCAAC
>JAFDDS010000016.1 GCA_019310745.1 Deltaproteobacteria bacterium
CACCCCGACCCAATGGAGAACCAGATCCATTCTACCTTGTGAAAAGTAAATAGCACATCTTCAGGATTGATTACATTGAAGGCGTAAAGGAAAAATACAACAGGAATTAAGATCCGGAAAAGATTCTTGAGCAGTTTTTCCCACCACCATTTTTCACCTTCTCTCAGCATAACATACAGATCTTTTCAGCCCTTCAAATTTATTACTTAGGAATCGCCTTCTTTGAGCGGTGTAGGCGCATCATGAAAAATCGCGGAGCGATTTTGTTACTTGTTTATTTCACAAAGGCACCGACGAGGATATCGGGAGCGATTGTTACTGCCTTCTGCTGTCCCCAAAGCGGTGTTTGGTAGCCATTATTCTGTCATTGTGGCAAGCACTGCATTTGTCCTGGAGAGAAGCTTAAAACGGAATGGGCGGTGGTCCCCATGAAATGAGTAGATTTTATCATTATAGCCAGTACAGGAATCCAGTATCTTTGCTCCCCTGGGCGTTAAATATTCTTCAATCTCCCTGACAGTATATAAATGCGCCAATTGACTGGATGGCCCAAAAATATTTTTTAGAAAACGGACTGACCTGATCAACAAAGAGTTGGCTGTTGAAGTAATGACCAATTTCCCTCCCGGTTGCGTGGTCCGACAAATCTCGGAAAATATCTCTGACGGGTCATTGTAGTAGGGAATAACGCCAATACAAATAACCATACTAAAATCGTTACTAGTGAAAGGCAGGGAATAAGCAGAAGCAAGTATCGTTTTAAGCCCCCTTTTTTTTGCAATGTTCAGCAGGCCCAAAGATATATCAATGCCCCACACATCATTTTTCTCTGCCAGTTGTTCTGTCATCAATCCTGTGCCGCAGCCGATATCAATAATCTTTTTTCCTCTAACCTTGTCAAAGTCAATCCATCGTCTAAGAATATTCAGTCTGGGAAGGTATCCGGTATTGCCACTATAACCACAGGATTTTGCGGACCCGAGATGCTTTGAGCTTGCTCTGTCATATGTGTCAGAAAGCTCATGGGTTTTTTCTGACTGATGAACATCTGCTATAAATTTAGGAATACCATTGAGAATAGGAAAAATGTGTTCACACTCATTACAGGCAATATTTTCATTCTGGATTTTCAGATTTCCATGACATATAGGACAGATACATGTTTCCAATACATCCCTAATTAAGTCTTGACTGGAATGAACTGGCTTCATTATCTTTTCTCCTGCTCAGGGACAGCATTCGCCCAATCAGGATCATTCTCGTATCTTAACTCTAACAGTTTTTCGGTGATGATAGGACTAATTTTTTTCAACTGTTCTGTATTAAATTCCTTTTTCCATTTATGAAAGTTGTCTTTCTTGAGTGTGGGAATTTCCTCAATAAAACCAGCAGGCATATCAACCTCCAAGGTTTCTAATATTTTGGCCAGAATCTCCTTGGGAGACTTCAAAAGATCCTCATACCTGATTTCAATCTTGTTTTTTTCTGGCAAAAGGGACCAGTTCTCTTGAACGGCTTCCACCGATTTGATCCACTGCATGGCATTAAACTCCAGAGTTGAATGAGTCTGGAGATATTCCTTCCAGCCTTTGAATCTGTTCCCCCAGCCTTCTTTTCCCTGCCATCTGGATTTATTTAAATATCTTATAGGATTTAAGGAGGCAGTGGATTTGAGTTCATAAAAACCAGCCATTATCCTGTATCTCCAGAAAGGCTGCCTTTTTAACATATTCAACGCAACCTTGAATAACCTTTCAAAATCTCTGCTTTCTACGAGCTGGGACCTTAGATCCCATTCCTTCTGTATGGAAAGCGTAACGTCCCGACCATCACGCAGTATGTGTATCCATTTGGCATCTTGGAAAATTTTGTGAATTATCCCTAAATTCAGTTCGTGCCCGGGTGATTTTTCCAAAACGATAGGTTTATTGGCCTTTCTTAGGAAGATACGGTATTCTTTATGTATGCGTTTCTTAATTTTTGTATTTAGGTATTTCTCCAACCATATGTCGTCTTCTTTGCAGGGAAAATATTTTTCCCATAGATAATAAGGCTCGTACCATTCTGCGATTTCTGGGTGTAGGTTGAGGATGTTTCCAAGAATGGTCGTACCGGAACGAGGGGAACCAATTATAAAAGCGACTTGCATAATATTATTCCCCCCCCTCCTTGTCTTCATTGGAGTTCTCTTCGATCTTGCTGTTAATTAGGGCTATCTCTTGAACCAATTTTGACAGATTTCGCTGCATAGTTTCCATTCGTGAAACCAAATTGAAAATAAGAGCAAGAAGAATAAATACAGCTATGACAAGGATAAAGATAATCCTGGTTTCCATCTGTGCCATACGCATTGTTTTATTCAGCAAATTAGGGAAAATACTGAAGACCCCAATGCTCAGCCACAATATTGTCCAGATAAGGGCCGAACGAATGCCGATGGTTTCACGTTTAAGATTTACCACTGTCCGCCATAAGGCCAAACACGAAACGATAAGGAATAAGACAGATAGCGTTGTAATTTTCATGAATTGAAGCTCCGAAGTTAGTGTTTATCTAATGGTACCCTTCCGATAATTCTTATCCACCAATGTTCGAATAATTGCCCTCAAAACGCCCCACCCGTAACGGATAGTACCTTTGTAAGAATGGCCCTTTGTTCGGTCTTGCATATGAATTGGAATTTCACCTATGGTTAAGCCTTCCTTGGCAAACCGAATGAACATCTCTGATGCCAGATACTGAGGCTCAAGCATCTGATCAAAAATGTGTATCACTCGCTTCAGAGCAGAGACTTTAAAGGCCCGAAATCCGCACATCGCATCGGTCATGTTGTATCCCGTAAGTTTGCTGATAATATGGCTATAAAAAGGCAAAAAAGCTTTCCTGACAAAAGGTGCTTCTTTATAATTTGAACCCAAAATCCTGGAACCGACCACTACATCCAGATTTTCTTGTTTGGCCTTCTCGATGAATATAGGAATCTCAGTTGGGTCGTGCTGTCCATCCGCGTCCAGAAAAACGATATATTCATATTCTTTTATCTTATTTGTGATGATTGCCTTAATCCCACTGATGAAGGCGTAGCCTTGACCGAGATTGACACAGTGACGAATGACTTTCGCTCCGGCATTCCGGGCGACCAATTCGGTGCCGTCAACAGATCCGTCATCAACAACGAACAAATCATAGCCGGGTGGCATGTTCTTAGTTATTTTGCGAAGCGCCGCGGCCTCGTTCAATGCCGCTGTCAGTATGGCTAAATTCATGATATCTTTTCTAACTTTATAATAAAACGATTTGCGCCCTCAATATCACTGATCGAGGGCTTCTTTTTGATTTCACCACGCACATATTGTTTATCCACATTATCCGCAAGATACAAAGGCATAAATCGGCACACAACTCCTCCTAAGTCGCTCAGCAGTTTCAGTTCTTCAATTCCGATGCCATTGTACATCTTATCTCTTCGCAAATGCGCTTGCATAACTGCAGGATGAGCTTTGTGGGGAATACTGATTACGAGGATTCCCTTGGGCCTTAGCAGAGCAACCAAGCGAGAAACAGCCGGATTAAAGGGGACGTATTGAAGGACTTCGCAGGCCAAGATCAGATCAAAACATGCTTCACGGAAAGGGGGATTTATTACTGAAGCCTGACACAAACCGATTTTGTCTTCAACTGACAGGACATCATTCTGCATTGATTTCAACATCTCAAAAGAAATATCTATAGCTATTGTAAGGTTCGATTGAGGCTTGAATTGCAGGCATAGATCCCCCATGCCGACACCAGCGTCCAGTACTTTGTCGAAATGCCCATGTATGAAAGATTGAATTGCTTCATAGATGCTTTGTCTGTTAGCCTCGCTGGAAAAAGTGAGGCGTTTGGCTGCATCTTCCTCGCTAATTGCCTTATTATTAAAAAATACCGACCAATATTTTTCATGCTTCATCAAGGTATCCTATACGGTGGGAAATATTCATCAATGCTTACTCCGGCCCGTTCGGTTAATTCATTGAATTTTCGCCGATCATATATGCAACTTGCAACGTAGAACTCACCCCTGAGTTTAGAGAAATTCATCTTAAACCGAAAAACACCCTTTCTCCCGCCTTGAAAGTCAAATAGTTTGTAACCCTTTTCCCAGAAACATTTCAACACTTTAGTATAAAGTATATTATTAGGCCTTTTATCCCATTGATCATGCTGCACTGCGCTCAGATAATGATGTGCAATTTTGGCTCCATGAGCAGATATAAAGCCTCCTATGATTTTTTCCTCTGATGTTATAACAAGCAGTGTAAAATCGTTCATCCTTGATAGCCTTTCAAAAAACTGATTACCAAATCTCAAATGGGATGGGGCGTTTTTCCTTATCATCTCTTTCTGATAAATTTTAGCAAACTTTCTCCACGCAAGCTCAGATTGGTCTATATGTACTTCCAATCCGCTTTTTTCCGCCTTTCGGGCGTTTCGCCTGTTCTGTGAGCTGAATCCCTTAACAACGTCTTTCCAAGAGTTTTCGAGGTTCACAACAACTGTTGTGCGATTAAATTGGACATTGAATGGGAGACTCAGAAAAACATGATTTTTAAGGTTTGGATCGCATCGAATAAATTCGCAAACAACATTCAGATTAATTCGTCCCTCAATAATTGCATCGGTCCAGCTGGATGCAAAGGCTTTGCAGTCCCGCCAACTCGGAAGGGGTCCGCCATAATACCAGCTTGAAATCATATCGTATCCTTCAGATCCGAAGGGAAGGGGCCTTAACAGAGCAGGGAAATAAACGAACCGGTCGTCTTTTTCAAATATCTGGCAGACGGCTTTCCCGAAATCCGATTCTTCCAGGAAAACCATATAGTCAGGACTGTTGTAAATACATTGATACTCAGGGGGCAGTCGATTGAAATATGCCTTCCAATAATCTATCTTATCTCTGAAGTAAGTATGTATTTTTATCACTACTAAGAAAACTCAGTACAGTTATATAAAGTACTAACTGTTTTAGGTTTTAGAACGACTTGAGCACGTCAACAATCCTATCCAATTCCTTTTTTGTCAAACCCGGATGATTTGGCAGTCCCAAAATCTTTCCAGCAACGGTCTCAGCATTTGGCAAATATAGGTTGGAATAATCTATCCCCAACTTTTTAAAGACCTTTTGATTGTAAATAGCTTCCTGATATCTTTCTCTATATCCAATCTTGTTTTGCGTAAGGTGTTGTTTTAGTTCTTCAAAAGTTTTTTCCATGTAGTTTTCTTCCACCATAAGAGGACACCAAAAATAGGTATGTTTCACATTATTCTTGGGAACAGGGACACGGGCCCAGGAGAGCGTTTCGATATGCCGGATTAGATACTCGGAGTTGGCGATTCGCTTTTCGTTCAACATATCCAACTTATTCAACTGAACTATTCCCATAGCCGCTTCCATCTCCGTCATGCGGTTGTTAAACCCGAGATACCCATGGGTATCCCTGTCAATCATGCCATGGTTGCGAATAATCTTAGCCATACGAGTTACCCGGGCATCGTTTGTTGTGATCATTCCACCTTCACCGGTAGTCATATGTTTTGTAGCAAAAAAAGAGAAAGCACCTGCTTCACCGAATCCACCTACCCTTTTACTATTGTATTCGGTTCCGTGGGCCTGGGCACAGTCTTCGAGGACAGGGATGCCGTGCCTTGCAGACAGGGCCAAAAAATCGTCCATTTTAGCGGCTGCGCCGAACAGATGGACTGGAATTATGGCTTTTGTTCTGGATGTGATGTGCTGTTCAGTGCTTTCGGGGGAGAGACAAAGGTCATCTAAATCGATGTCGGCAAAAACAGGGACCGCACCGAGATAAAGTACTGATGAAACAGTTGCAAAAAAAGTAAGGGGAGGAACAATGACCTCATCGCCCTTGCCAATGCCAAGAGCTTCCAGGGCTATATGCAGTGCTGCTGTTCCGGTGTTAACAGCAATTGCGTAATCCACCCCGATATATTTGGCAAAACACCTTTCAAATTTTTCAACCTTTGCACCGGAAGCATAATTTCCCGACAAAAGAACTTTCTGGACCGCAGCGACCTCTTCCTCGCCAACTTGCGGCGACGCAACATTAATAAAACTACCTTTCATCCCAATAAGGCCTTATTGTTGTTAGACATATTTAAACGAACTGTTTCTGTATTTCTCGGACTCCCAATCCCAACTAACCGCATCAAACTTTTCAATAAGATCCTGTATTCCCTCATCCACAGAATATTTGGCTTTCCAGCCGATAATATTATTCAATTTCTGGCAATTGATCTGGTAATCTCGTCTGTCCGTAGGTTTGTCTTTGATGTATTCAATTTCGGTTTTGGGGAGAAAGTTTTGGACAATCTCAGCGATTTCCCTGACTGTCTTGTTATTGGATTTCTCTCCGAGATGAAATATTTGCCCACTGCGAATAAAGCGCGGGGCACTTAATGTTTCAACAAAGGCTCGAGCAACGTCCCTAACATGGATAAGCGAACGGTACTGGTGACCATCACCGTAAATGGTGATTTTCCCCTCTTTCCATGCCTTATACGCAAAAAGGTTTGTCACGAGATCAAGCCGTGGACGTAAAGACCATCCGAAAACGGTCGTCAGGCGGAGAATCGTCGGGTGAAAATGAGGAATTTCGCTGGCTCTATCGAGGATAATCTTCTCAGAGCGGAGCTTCGCATGGGCGTATGCGGACAACGGGGCGGTTGGCGTTTCCTCTGTAACTTCTTTGTATAATCCCTGGACATTTCCGTAGACGGAGCAGGAGGAGGCAAATATAAAATCCCTGACCAGGTCCAGTTCAGGATCTGTGCAACAATTTATCAAGGTCCGCGTGCTTTCAACATTTATGGAAAAATGGGCCTTATGATAGTTCTGGCATGCAAACTCGCCCACAATTCCTGCAAGGTGAATAACAGCATCGATTCCTTCAAGGGCATAGATAATATCTTTCGAATTCCTGCAATCCCCTTCAATGACCTCGATTCTGTCAAGAAACGGTTTCAATGAGTCTTTTCCCCAGTATAATGCGTCAAAAACCACAGGATCATGATTATTTTTCAACAGCTCCTCAACAATTACACACCCAATGTACCCGGCTCCTCCCGTGACTAAAACTCTCATTCCGTGGCCCCTTTATTGTATTTATTAATGATTTTCGGAGAGCTAATGCGCCTGTTATGCTCAAATTAATTTCTGATTTACCCTTCTTTACTTCAAATAGGTCACCTTTTTCCTTGACCCATCCCATCTTATATCGGGAATGAGGGCATGGGCCCTAGCTTCTATGCGGTGCTTATACTTCACTAAATCTTTAAGCATGATTTTTATTTCAGCCTCAATATCACGGGTGGGGATATATCCCAGGTCAAGGAGATGCTGGTGGTCCGGATTGTAATAATGCTCTTCAAGTTCAAGTCTGGGGTTTTCAAGGTTGCGTACCTCAATCGCAAGCCCCATGCCGGCCGCAACCTTTTGAACCTTAACGGCCAATTCTGTAAGGTCATAGACCTCTTCAAACTGGTTGAAGACCCTGTACTCTCTTGCTTCAGGGGGATTTTCAATGGCAAGGGTCAGGCACTGCATGGAATCGCGAAGCGGCAGAAATCCCCTTCTCTGGTGTCCTTTTCCAAAGGGGCTCAGGGGCATTCCGATAACAGACTGTGCACAAAAGCGGTTTATGGCAGTGCCAAAGGACTGGTCAAAATCAAAACGAGTGAGCAGTCTTTCGTCATCACCCATCTCATCAATACGTGTACCGAATACTACGCCCTGCATAATGTCCGTTGATCTGAGGCCCCATATGCGGCAGGCGAACATGATGTTATTTGTATCATGGACCTTTGTTTGGTGATACCAGCTCCCTGCCCGCTTAGGAAAGGGTAAAGTGTCTTTGCGGCCCCGATATTCTATTTCGAAAAAACCCTCGGGAATATCTATGTTTGGTGTACCGTATTCCCCCATAGTCCCTAATTTGATTAAATGGGCATCAGGGGAGACATCACGCATGACATGGAGGATATTGATGGTTCCCAGCAGATTATTCGTATGGGTGAATACAGAATGGTGCACGTCGATCATGCTGTAAGGGGCCGACGGCATTTCCGCAAGGTGAACAATGGCTTCCGGCTGAAAGGCCCTAAAAAAATTCCACACGAAATTGTAATCTGTCATGTCACCCTGGATGAATTGCAAATTTGTGCCGAAATTGTCTCGAAACGCCTGGAGACGCTCGGTCATTTTCAGCGACCCAGTCTCGGCGATGATAACAATCGGCACCCGCGACCTCATGTCCGCGTTCGGCCAGGTATATGGCGAGAGACCATCCTAAATACCCATCCACTCCAGCGATAAAAACTCTCATTAATGTTACCCCCTTATTATTCGAAATATACGTAACTTTTATTAGAATATCAAGTTCTTATCAACAGAATGGAAGCAAGGCAGGTTTTGCTTTCCAAGTCAAGCTGCACAAAAAAAGCTTTTATAAGACCTGACCGAGGCAATAAATTATTGATTTCAAGGCTCAGAACGCTTAGTAGGGGCAGCACCCTGTAAAAATAACGTGAAGATGATATATTGTTTCTTGAGCCTGAAGGATTTCCCGGTTATAAGTGTGTTTTATTATGTCCTTGGCTCTGTGTACAACTACGCTTTTGTTTAGGATGACTTTAAGAGGTTATCAACGTACGCTAAACTTCGAGATTATGGGATGGTAGTAAATATTACAGATAGTGAAATTAGGGACCACCTCCAGAAGTTGAAGGA
>JAFDDS010000306.1 GCA_019310745.1 Deltaproteobacteria bacterium
ATGTCCCGGCTACCTGTCTCATGGCCTTCCTCTGTGCAGAGCCACCGACTCGAGATACTGACAGGCCGACATTTGCTGCAGGACGAATGCCAGCATTGAATAAATCAGGTTCCAAATAAATTTGCCCATCAGTGATTGAAATCACATTTGTGGGAATGTACGCAGACATATCCCCTGCCTGTGTTTCAATAATAGGCAACGCTGTCAAAGAACCACCACCATGTTCAGAAGCCAGCCTAGCTGCCCTTTCAAGAAGTCTACTGTGTAAATAGAAAATATCTCCGGGATAGGCTTCCCTTCCCGGTGGACGGCGAAGGAGCAAGGAAAGCTGCCGATAAGCCCAGGCATGTTTGTAAAGATCATCATAGACAATCAAGGCATCCTCCCCTTGTTCCATAAACTCCTCGCCTATAGCACAGCCAGAAAATGGTGCGATATATTGTAGTGGTGCTGGATCAGAGGCGTCAGCAGCAACCACAATAGTGTGCTCCATAGCTCCATATTTTTCTAAAATCGCCACTACTTGTGCTACCTTGGATGTCTTTTGTCCAATAGCCACATAGATGCATTTAACCTGCTGGCCTTTCTGAGCAACGATAGCATCAATAGCAATTGCTGACTTACCTGTGAAGCGGTCTCCAATGATAAGCTCACGTTGACCGCGCCCAATGGGAATCATGCTATCTATAGCCTTGATACCTGTCATTATCGGAGTATCCACGGGCTGTCTTTGTGTTACGCCCGGGGCTACCCTTTCTATAGGTTGAGTTTTTTCTGCCCTAATAGGCCCCTTGCCATCTCGCGGGCGCCCTAAGGGATCAATCACTCTTCCAATCAGCTCATCGCCAACCGGAACCTCGACCACTCTTCCCGTTGCATGTACCTCATCTCCCTCCTTGATCTGGCTGCAATCACCGAGGATCACGGCACCGACATTATCTTCTTCCAGATTGAGGGCCAACCCCATAATGTCATGAGGAAATTGCAATAGTTCGTTATATTTTGCAGCACTCAGTCCATGAACGCGGGCAATACCATCACCTACCTCAACCACTGTACCCACATTGGTCATAGTGACGAAAGCGCCAAAATGTTCAATTTCTTCTTTGATTATCGAAACAATATTTTGATCCCGAGCTGCCATCTATGTCTCCTCTATTGTAGTGTCTTTACAAAACTTGATCAACATCCAGCCTCTACCAATCTTTTTTTCAAAGATTTAAACATGTTATGGATACTCCCATCGATTAGCGTATCACCAATCTTTGCCTTAAATCCCCCAATAACAGAAGGGTCAGTCCGTGCATCGATGATAACTTTATGCCCAACAATTTCGGCAAATCGATCAGAGAACTTTTTCTTATTTTTATTATCTAAGGGCATCGCAGTGATTACTTCCGCATGTTGAATGCCATGATGGACGTCGAGCAGCTGCTTGTACTGCTGGACAATGTCACCCAGAATTTTTAACTTACCCCTGCTTATGAGAAGATAGATTACATTGAGGATCAAAGGATCCACTTTTCCCAGGCATTTTTTGAGAAAAACTTTTTTTCTATCAAAAGGTATTTTCGGGTTTTCCAATATGCTCATAACCTTCATATCGGTTATAATACATGCAGCCTTGTGTAAACCATCCCGCCAGTTTTCTAATTCACCCTTTTCCAGCGCCAACTGTTTAACAGAAATGATTCGGGGCATAGCTAATGATAGTTCCTCGTGTGTAATGCAGCACTTTCCTTTAAGGTCTTCTCAATTAAGCTGCGGTGTTTGTCTTTATCTAATGTTTCGCTGATTACTTTCTCAGCAGCGAGTATAGCTGTGTCAACAAATTCTTTGCGCAATTCATTGATAGCCTTATCACGCTCACGCTCTAATTCTTTTCGAGTCCTCTCTTGTCTTGCCTCTTCTTTGATCTTTTCACCCGCCTGTTCTGATTGCCCAACCATTGATTGTCCTTCATCACGTGCCTTATTGATCTGCTTTTCTACCTCTACTCGAGCACGCTCATATTCCTGTTTTGTAGCCTCAGCGTGTTCCATGCTTTTCTTTATTCGATGAGATCGCTCATCGAGCATTTTACGAATCGGTTTATATCCAAAGAATGTAAGCAACCCAAGCAGAATGAGAAAGTTGATCAGCTGGCCGATAAAACTCGGCAAGGTTAATCCTAAAAAACCTTCCATAACCTATCCTTCCACGTTTAAAAACGAAATATTACGCCACGAATATAAGTAAAATAGCTATAACAAGGGCATAAATGGCTACTGCCTCAGCAAAGGCAATACCTAAAATCATGTTGGTCATTATTGCTCCTCTGGCCTCAGGATTGCGCCCTAATGCATTCATGGCGCCCATTCCAAGTATGCCAATGCCAATCCCTGGTCCAATAGCCCCAAGACCTATAGCAAGCCCTGCACCTATTAACTTAGCTACAACTGTCCATATTTCCATCGGTCTAACCTCCTTCTTGCCCTGAGGGCAAAATCAAATTGTATTTTTTTATCATATCCTGTTTCAGAGTAATTCACCCTTATTCCTCCTCCATAACTGCAGCACACGCAAATCCCAGGGTCAATCCAGCAAATATCATGGCTTGAATAAAGCCAAAAAATGCCTCCATACCGTAGAATAGTGAAGGAAGCACCCAGGGAACAAGAAAGATCATTATCATGACAAGTATCATCCCTGCTGTCATATTGCCAAAAAGACGGAAGGTGAAGCTCACCATTCGGATTAAGTGACTAAGTATTTCTAACAGGCCAGCAAAAACTGCTACCAAACCATTCAATAAACCACCTGCTCCAGCCTTGATGTTACCGGTCACTATAAGCTTGATCGCCTGCCATAGAGGGCCAAAGTGGAAGAATGTCTTAAGATAAGCAATCCCTTTAGCCTTGAATCCCCAATATTCGACATAACAAAAGGAGACCACAGCAAGTGCTGCAGGGATATTGAGATCGGTGTTAGCGCTACGAAATAACGGTTCTCCGTTTATATGGACAGTCTCAAATCCGGGTATAAGACTTACCCATGCATTGGCCACAATAAAAAGAAAGATGGTAGTACAAACCGGAAAGAACCATGCCCCATGTTTCTTGCCTGCCGGGTCCTCAATAAAATTTGCTGCCCCTTCGACTATCAACTCCAGAAAATTTTGTAACCCAGCGGGAACGAGTTTCATGTTACGGGTGCCAATAAAGAACAAGCCACCCAGCACCACGGTGCTTATCCATGCAGTAATCATGGTATTCGTTATAGGAAGATTGTGAAAAGGCCTTTCAGGGGCTGGTTGATACTTAGGGGCCTCAACATTGAGGAAACTTATTGGCTTAGACCCAACTATCCCGCTCCCGACCTCACTACCGATAAAGCTGATAATAATCATGGCAAAAAGGGCAACGGCGAGCACCACTATTTTTAAAAGGCCCCCTCTATGTCTTTTTTCGGTCATTATTCCTACTCTTTATCCTTTTCCTGCCTTGAATTTAGCAATGTTGCACTTTTAGCTCTCTTTTGGCGAACTCGGCTTTCTTTTCCTTCCCTCTTAGCCTCCTTCAAAAAGGGGCGCAGCATTTGATACACTCCATACACCATTATTACTGTGCCAATGCCAAGACCTATGATGGTACACAAAGGAAATTCGTGAGACGCTCTCCTGTCAAGCCACAACCCTATTCCTGTTGGTATTAAAAGACTTATTGGTACATAAAAACCAACTATCAGTGTAGTTCCCTGAAAATAGTATTAAACCGTCACCATATCTCCGCACTTCTCCTGAGATCAAGCCAGCGCCTCTGTGATCGTGTAAGGGGTCCGATCTCCCTCTCTATCCACTCAATATCACCTGTTAAGAGGGCAAGTTTCTCAGGGCCTGTCAGATCATATTCATCTAAGGCATCTGAAGCATATTCAAGAAGGTTGGTGAAAAATTCACTATCTGATGCAGCCCGCTCCAAGACCTTAATCATCTCCTCTTTGTGAATCAGGTCTTGC
>JAFDDS010000017.1 GCA_019310745.1 Deltaproteobacteria bacterium
TAAGCAGTTGTCCGCCGGGAAGGAGGAGGTCATACAATTTTTTCAGAACTCTTTTGGCTACAGGGGGAGTAAGATAGTCAAAAAGGCCTATGGAATAGATAAAATGAAACTGTCCCCACCTTTCGAACAATTGCGGGTTTCGAAGCATTGTTCTCACCGATTCATTGAGATAATCAATCTTTGAGTGAATTCCTCGGGTCTTAATGATTTGTTCTATGCCCTCTTTTGCATCATTTAATGCCCTGACATCTTGATCAAACAAAACACAATGAAAGGCTTCGGAATCATCAGCGGTCATAAAAACATCCTGCAATTCAACTGCAGAACCACAGGCAACGGACATAAACTTGAACCCCCACTTGGGTAATCCCGAAAATTCTTTTTGAACCCTACGAAGTACTTGAGGAATGAAAATTCTTCTATTTCGAACGGCATGCCCGGCTGCGGTTTCTAAAGGATGCTTATGGATAAGCTTGTTAAAAACGAAATTGCCGCGATAATCATTTTCATAATTCATAAATATCATGTGCGAATCGCCCACATATCCTCGAGGTTTAAGATTGGTACGACGAAGAAATTCGGAGCCAAGGATAAATTCCCAGACTTGCTTTCTAAAATAGAAGCCATGAATTTGATGATCTTTCTTATCATTCTTCCTTCTTTCTTAATGAGTATTTCTTGTGCTATTTGACGTACTTTTTTTGACTCATTGGCATATTTGCGATCGAGATCATCAAAGAAATACTTATATACCGAAAAATCGTAAACAACTTTGCTGGTATAGTTTTTAAATGAATCTTTAATTTGATCTTTCTGTGAAAGCACCAAAGGAAGGTTTTGGAAGGAGGTCTGTATATTAACGAATTTTTGGTTAAAGATTATGTTTTTAAAATCATATACATCATCTATAAAAATCAAAAGACCCATAAAGCCTTTATGGGTCTTTTCCGAATAAAAACGACATTGAGAAAATTCAACTTCCTGATCTGATATATTAAGAACCAGCCTATTAAACTCAATCCCATCATTAATTTTCTCTCCCCTATTAAGATTGATAAAAAGGGAGAGTCTCGATGCATACGCAGCAGTTATGGCAATTCTTGCCCCATCTTTCTCCAGATAGCCCTGAAGTTCAATTTCTCGCTCATCCATGAATTCCTCATTTTCCAATAATCTTGATCTTATTATCCTTTAACTCAAATATTTTCAACGCTGAAAAGCTGAGATCCTGCCATTTTAATGATTGCCTATACACAATAGTAATCCTATAATTTTTTTCACGTGTCGCCTTATCAAGGATCTTTAAAATCGGAGTGATTGTAGATGAATTCATGTATTCCAATTCATTAAAATCCAATACAATCTCTTTATTACCACTATCGCTTTGATGAAGAACATCAGACAAAATCGGAGAGATGAATTTTGATGGATTACGTTCATTGCTCTTTCCAATAAACCTAATTGTAATTGAAGTGTCACCAACGTTTTTTTCAAGGGTCAAAAAATGGCTTGCAAATTTTTCCGTATTATTTAACATCTGTACCTCCCTTTTTCACACCATTAGGATCTTTTACTTCTGGTATACCGCCGACACTGCAAGGATGTTATTCTCATCTACATAGAAATCAAGAATTGCCTGTCCTTCATAAGCGATTCTCACTAAACCCAATCCACTCTCCCCTTCTTTTAGTTTTTTTTCTGAAACTTCTTTCAATTTTTCAAGATACGCCTGGAATGGATTTTGGTAACCTCTGATCCATTGTATTGTATTATCCAATTGTTGTAAATCTTCACTCTTTTCTCCAACCGGATTTTTCACTTCAATGATAATATCACTTTTGCTGACTTCCGCTGCTACGCATATCGTAGTATCAGCTCTATAAAAGGTGCCATATTTTACAGCATTTTCAAAAAGTTCACAGGCTGTCATAGATAATGCATAGGCTATATCATGAGAAATCCCATTAGCTTTTAAGAAACGATTGCTTTCTTCTCTCACCCTATCATATTCTTCCCATTTTGGTTTAACTTCTAGTAGCATTGTGTTTCCTGTTGCTTAGGATTTCATTAGTATACGGCTAGTCTCTGTAGTAAAGGTGTTTATTATTACCATCAACTGTTTTTATTTTCAATTTAAAAAATCTATACTTTCTATTCCAACGACCTAACAGAATAATATCCGTTTCATAGTGTATCTCACAAAAAATTTTTTGTATTTTCCAATACCATACGGCACCCATATACTACTAATAATCGGTATTGTTTTAATCATATTTTATCCTATAGCTATTATGAGAATGCAGAGTTTTGCTTTGAGTATTTGGATATTTTGAAGTACCTGGTGGATTACACCCTGCGCTCTTTTATTGCCTCAACCCATGCTTATAGATTGCGACTGCATGAAATTGGCTCAGCTCCGTGTATCATCGCTGATTAACGATTATGTTTTCTCAAGGAATGCTCTTAATCTCTTGAGAAACTCGTCTTTTCCCACAAAGCCTATGGCCCTTAGTCTCTTTTCTTCAGCACCTTGCCTGTTTATAAAAACTGCTGTTGGAATACCCCTGATTTGGTATTTTCTCATTACCTCATCATGAGATGGTTGGGATCTGGTGAGGTCTAAACGCATAGTAATCACATTACGGCTTAGCTTTATCACCTCAGGATCCGAAAATACTTCCCTTTCCATTGCTACACAAGGCCCACACCAGTCAGCATAAAAATCTATGATCACCGGGTTTTTTTCTTCCGCTGCCTTTTCAAGAATGGACTGATCGTATGAAATCCATTCAATCTTTCCCACGTGCTGGCTTGTGAGCGCGAGGTAGACGATTCCACCCACAACGAAGATTATTCCCATAACCTTTTTGAAATAGGGAAAAATTTTGAGTTTCTTTCCTGTAGTATCAAGCCAACCGAGATGGATACCTGCTGCTACAGATACTCCGGCCAGAAGCCACTGCTTTCCAAAAAGATGGGATACAATAGGACTTATCATAAAAGCTGCCATGCCAAGAAGAACCCAGCCCATAAACTTTCTTATCCACAGCATCCAATCTCCTGATTTTGGTAACCTGGCTATAGTCCCTGAAAAAATAGCCAAAACCGCGAGCGGAAGCCCCAGGCCGATACTAAGGATAAAAAGATAAAGAAAACCAAGAAAGGCATCCCCTTTTTGCCCTACATAGATTAAAAGCCCCAGTATAAAGGGGCCAAGACAGGGAGCGGCCACTATTCCCAATGTTAGGCCCATAAAGAATGTTCCAGAGAAGCCAGCGTAATTCTTTGATGCTACCCTTGTCAGCCAAAAAGGCAGCCTGAGTTCCCACAACCCAAAGAAACTCAAGGCCATAGCAATCATTACACCTGCTACAAAGATCAACACGAAAGGATTCTGAAGTGCAAAACCGAGCATACCCCCTGATAAAGCAGCTGAAAGACCCAACAAAGAATTGGTTATAGCCAGGCCAAGCATATACAATATCCCATGAATTATAATATGGCCTTTTATCTTCTCACTCTTTCCGCCGAAATAAGAAATAGTTATGGGAATAAGGGGATAAATACACGGTGTGAGATTCAAAGCCAGACCCCCTAAAAAGATTGCCAGCAAGGTAAGCCAGATGCCAGCAGGTGCTGCTCCCTCTTGCGAACCCGCCTTTTCATCTGAACCCGCTTTTACTGTAACAATAACATTATGCCCAGGATCTAGATCCAGGTCGGGTTTGTATAAATTGTGAGTGTTATATGGATTGACTAAACGTGGAATAGTTTCTGTAGCCTGAGAAAAATCTTGAGAGTGGATGGTATCGGTTGTAACCGAAGAGAACCATATCATTATAAAAAAGAATAAAAGAAATGCCCTTCTCAGCTTTCTCCATCGTCGGTTGAACATGTCTATTCTCCATACATAGTTTTCAATCATAAACGGTGCTTGGAGAACTTAAAATTAAAAGCAAAAGAAATCAAGCCTCAAATGCAATATTTATCGGGATTTATCTCCACATTACTGTAATAGAAAATTACTCGTGAGCCCTCATTTTCTCACATTTCCATTAAAAGACTATAAGATTATATATCTCGAATATGGGTTCTAAACTATCTTCAGGCCGGCTTTTAAACAGGCCTCAGCTACTCTTTTTTCATAAATGGTTAGCAACGGCGGCAGTTTCATGAGGACGGTATAGTTGGTATTCTGGTATGGAAGATGAGGGATCAATATTAGATCTCATCGTTCAAAGAGTGTGAATGAATTCCTTGATATGGGTCTAGACTATGTGGTTACCGTCTGTGACCATGCCAAGCAGACCTGCCTCTTTTTCCCGGGTGGAAAGAGGCCAATTCAAAAAGGTTTTGAGGGTCCTTGTCGCCTTCAGCGGCGGTGAGGATGGTACGTTGGAGGTGTTCAGGCGACTGAGAGATGAAATCCGGAGTTGGATTAAGGAAACTTTTGGCACATTAGATCAGTAAGCGTTCATTTCGTACCTGTAAAGAGCGCTTGAGCTATCAGCCCGGCAATGGGTGGAAAGAAGAATGTGCTTGCCAGACGAATTAACGTGAATTTCCAGCCTAATATCCCAAACTCCATCGGCAATCTGGAGACCGCCCAGAGGGACCATCCTGTCAGAAAGGCAACCATGGTTCCGGCACTGGCCCCGGATCGTAAAAGTCCAGCAACGATTGGTAAACTCACAAAAGGACCTCCAGGGGTAACGCCTCCAGCAATTGTACCGATAAGTATTCCTCTCATGCCAGATTCTGCACCTACCCATTTTGATAATAGTTGATGAGGGAGAAGCACCTGAACCATGCCAGCCACGGTAAAGGCCAAAATCAACAATGGCAGGATTTCAAGCGTCATAGTCAGGCCTGATTTTAGGCCACTAATATGTTGTCCTTGTCCTTTGTAGTACCCTATGGCTAAAAGAATACCTGCAAGAACTGCCATCACTATTGTTGGTATCAACATCCCTGAATTCCTCCTCTTTTTCTCCATAATGTTTCTCTTACGCTCTATACCTAAAAGGTATAAAAGAAGTATCATCCTTGTGTAATGGTTTATGCGATTTCATTTCCCCTCTCCCTTGGCAAAAGACGCTTACCCATGAGATTTAATTTAAATTTTCTGATGGTTTCCGGGGGTATTATTTTGCCTTCTGGATGTTTGAAGCACAGAGCATCGAAAGGGCATTGAACAATGCAGGCACCACACTGGACACACCAATCAACCCTCTTGATTGTTGCAACATGCAGATCGCTATCCACTGCATAGCAATTGCGTGGACAAACCTGCTCGCAAAAGCCGACACCTTTGCATTTTTTTTCATCAAGAATGACTTTTAGCAATCTATCATCATGTAAACCACTCTTGTATACAGGAGTACTGCCCATTAAATCAATGCTTAAAAGCAGAACAACAATTGATGAAATTACACCCCAGCGAAGGGTAAAAGTCCACGTGAAATCTCGTAAGAAAATACCATAAGCGATAAGGCCACACATGAAAGTTCCCCATACGATGAGTTGGAACCCTCCTCGACCGAAATCGAAGAAAATAATACCGATTCTTTTCCCATGAGAAGGTAACCACTGGCTATAGGCTGGAAAAGATATGAAGATCGAGAAAGACAGCGCCCACACTAAAAAAATGAGGGGAAAAACTGCTTCATTCCAAAAGAAAAATATTATGAGAGCGGCCAGGATTGAAACTGGAAATGCCCACGCAACTGCCATCTCAATTCTCTGCATCAGAGGAAACTCAACTATTCGCATTTCCGGTGTTTTCTTACATGAGTTATGTATGAAAGAGGGAATATCTTTTGCGTAAACCGGTCCCCAGTTAACCTTCCATCCGGCCTTTTTATTTATAATCGTCGATTGCACACCTGTGGCAGCAAGCTGTGGCAGAATCACATTTCTGTGGTCCACACGTTCTTCAATTCCGCTCGTTTTCAAGGCTGAAATCACAGTGTGATCGGTGAAAAAGCCACCTGTGGCAGCACACCATACATTAATTCCTTTGCTATCAGCAATAAGAAGATATGCATCTGTCTCTGTCAATGCCCTTTTTACCCTTTCGACAGTCAGATGGTAATTGCATGTGAGAATAACAGGTGAATTCCTATCCGGATTTCCTGTTGTAATCAGATCTGTTTTGCAGGGAAAAGGAAAAAGCCTCAGCAGGGTTTCAACAATATTTATAGTGATGTAATGTATGAGGTTCAGCCAGTGTGAAATTTTATTCCCTCCATCCTATAAGGTTTTCATTATCTACTCGGGCTTTTTGCCTACGAGCGTGATAAAATTTTCTAATTTACTCAATCTAATTGACTCTATTAGCAAGCCTGTTTGCCTTATCTTCTCCGATAAATTCTTTACTGCATGGGTAGTGGTTTGGGTGATAATGAAGGTGATTATTATAAGGGGGAACCGTATCAGGAAATTAAATATCCTCTTTACAATGTTTTTTGGCCTTGCTTCATCTGCAACCAGCAGAAGACCACCTGGTTTCAGCATTCTCTTTACTTCTTTCAAGGTATAGGTTAATTCGTTATCCGTTAATTCAGAGAAACAAAGACCACTCATCACAATATCGTAGCTTTCCGATTTTTCGCTACCGAGTTCCGCAACACCCATCTCGTATAATGCTATATTGTTCGCAAGATTTTTTTGGCGCGCCCGGTTTCGTGCGATTTCTATTATTTGTGAATTGACATCAATTCCTTTCACTTTTGCACCTTTCTGAGCAGCCCTTAAAGTCAGTGCCCCGGTTCCACAGCCAAGATCAAGCACCCTTTGCCCCTTTTGTATATACAATGTTAAATGGTCATAGGTTTTATTCAATTTCCCGAGCGTGAGAAGGTAAATGCCCTTGTCATATCTGCGTGGAGCGGATTCAAGTATTTTCATTAAGATGTATGTACCCATGTTTTGACTTTTTAATCGTAAAAAAGATTACAAAAAAATGATTTTGACAGATTTATTAAAATGATACAAGATATTAGATATTTGTTTTATTGGTTTGATGAGTTGATTTTCAAACCAGTAAATTTAATTAACACATGTAACAAAAATAGATTTCCATGCCTTGTAAAACGGTGAATAAAAAACTCCTATCTTTTACTCTTCTTATTCTATTGTTTTTGCTTCTTAGCCTTGAGGCATTATATTGTAAAAATAATGAGAAAAAGCTAATAAAGGAAGGCAAAACACCAGTTATTACCAAAAAGGGGGATGAGAAAATGGATACAACAAAATGGCTATCTGAGGATGAGGGAAAATATCTTTTAGGGGTGGCCAGAGAAACTATAAAAAATAGGTTAGGTAATATAGAGGAGCCCCAAATTAACTGGAAGAAAATACCAGAGAAATTTCAAGAAAGACTTGGTACCTTTGTCACTGTTACTATAGAGGATAACTTAAGAGGATGTATCGGGCATATTATACCTCGAGAGTCATTAATTGAGGGGATAAAAGAAAATGCTATTAATGCAGCATTTAAAGACCCCAGATTTCATCCTTTAACAAAAGAAGAATTTGACAGAATAGAGATTGAGATAAGCATTCTTACATCCCCTCAAGAGTTTTCCTATACAGGCGCAGAAGATCTTTTAAAAAAATTGAGGCCGGGAATAGATGGAGTAATTATAAAAAAGGGATTTTACGAGGCCACGTTTCTACCTCAGGTTTGGGAACAACTTTCTGAGAAGGAAGAGTTTTTATCACATCTTTGTTTGAAGGCAGGACTCTCGCCTGATAGCTGGAAAAAAGAGAAACTCCACGTATCTACCTACCAGGTTCAGGCATTTGAAGAGCGAGAGTTGCAATAAAAGAAATTTTTGATTTTTTTATTAGGAGTATTCAAGAAAAATATTTTAAAAAGTAATGGATAAATAGAATGCCAAAGATCAAAGTTCAAAGCTCAAATTTGCCCTGTTAAATCCCCGCAGGGGTTCCGCTCTGAAAAGCGGAAATTTAGCAGGGTAAATGTCACAATTCAATGACCACATCAGGAAGGATTTAATTTGACATTTGAGTTTCGGTAGTTGTCATTTCCATGAACCTTACCAATCTAATTATTATATCTGTTATTGGAACAGGAATATCCTCTATAGCTGTTCAAATAATAACAGTACGAGAATTCCTTTCACAGTTCTCTGGCAATGAGATCACAATCTCGCTTGTACTTTTCTGCTGGCTGATGGTAAGTGGGATTGGCTCTCTCGCGGCAAAATTGTTTTCCAAAAAGTCGATAACCCTCTATTCTGTTATTGCCTTAGTAACAGCGCTTTTTCCTTTGATTCAGATAATTGCAATAAGGCTTTTCAGAGACTTCATCTTTATTCATGGAGAATCTCCCGGGTTATATCCTATTTTCTTTTTCATTCTCACCTCCTATTTTCTTTTTCATTCTCACCTTTAGTGCCCCATATGCATTCCTGATAGGATTTATACTTCCCTACTCACTTAGTATTATTAAGACAATGGACACAGAATTTACAGTAGGGGAACTATACATTGCTGACAATATCGGCGATATTACGGGTGGTGTTTTATTTAGTTTTGTGTTGGTATATTTTTTTAGCCCCTTTAAGATAATAGCCTTTACCTCCTTCCTTCTCATCCTTGTTTCTCTTGCCCTTATTATTTCTTTAAAAAGGTATCTCCTTTTTTTTGTGGCATTTTTATCCATTGCTCTCTTTTTTGCGTTTGCCTTTGAAAAAAGATTCGAACTTTCTACCCTTTATAATCAGTATGGCCTGGATATAGTAAGTTACCAGGAGTCGCCCTATGGGAGGATAGTGTTAACCAAAGAAAAAGAAGAGTATACATTTTGGGAATCTGGAACACCCACCTTTTCCGCATTCAACATAACGGCTGCCGAAGAAAAGGTCCATTATCCCCTCTGCCAGCTTGATACGGTAGACGATGTTTTACTGGTTAGTGGGGGAATGGGTGAAACATTGCCTGAGATCTTAAAATACTCCCCTCGCCACATAGATTATGTAGAGTTAGATCCTGCATTGATTAATGTGGCACACCAATTTGGTCTTTTATCTCCTCACGCACACGTTACTATCATACCTGCAGATGGAAGAAGATATATAATTGATAGTAATAAACGGTATTCAGCAATAGTACTTGATCTGCCAGAACCTGACACCTTCCAGATAAATCGATTTTATACGAGTGAGTTCTTTGCTCATACTAAGAGAATTTTAAAAAAAGATGGTGTCCTCTCCTTTTCCCTCATTGCAAACCCTAATTATTTATCAGATGTAAGGGTTAAAAAATTATCCTCAATTTTTAACACCCTTAAAAAATATTTTCATACTGTTCTCCTTATTCCGGGAGAGGAAATCTATTTCCTTGCAAGCGATAAAGCCCTTTCCACTGATATTCCCCTTAAGTTGAGAAAAAAATCCATTACCACATCCTATATTGACGGCTTTTATTACGGTAATGTCACAAAGGAAAGAATAGCATTTCTTAATAAATCCATTAATCCAGATGAGTTTATTAATACTGACTTTCAGCCGAGAGTTATAAACATAATGTTCAATGAGTGGTTCAAAAAATACGGGACATCACCTCACTGGTTTATTGCAAGCCTCTTTGGGCTTCTTGCGTGCTACATATTGTTAATCAGAAAAGAAGAATATGTTCTTTTTTCAACTGGCTTTGTTTCCATGGGAGTGGAAATGTTGATTTTATTTTCCTTTCAGATACTATATGGATACGTCTATCTGAAGGTAGGTGCTATTATTACCTCTTTCTTGCTTGGTCTTTTACCAGGTGCGATACTTGGAAATAGATGGAAAAAAAAGGGTAAAGGCATGCTTATACAAGCAGAAGCCGGGATGATCCTTTTGCTTTTACTGTATCTGATCTGGGTAAATTGCTATCATTCCATGATCCCTGAATTTGCCTTTCTGCTCTATGGGTTTACCTTCTCACTGCTATGCGGACTTGAGTTTCCTGTTGCAGCAGAAATAATAGGAGAGAAGAAGAGTCCTGCTGCTGGCCTCTTTGCTGCAGATCTTATAGGCGCTGGTGCTGGCACACTTGCAATTGGAACCTTGTTAATCCCTCTTTTTGGTATTCAGGTAGCTATCATTGCCCTGATAGTGATAAAAACCGTAAGCACGATCGTTATTTTGAAAGTTTAAAATTATTCTAATGTCAGTGGCATGTTGTCAGTTGCCTGCTTTTTAAAAATAACAATGAAATATGATAGGATGTAATTAGAAATCAGCTCAATAATCATATGATTTCAACCAACAGACTATTACTATCCCTCAACGGACATTAGCAGAGATGAAGCGATATATAGGCAGAAAAGAGTTTTTAAAAGAGATAGGGGTTTTGTCTTTTCTTATAGCAACAGATGCACATTGTTTCTGGCCAAAAAATAATAAAGAGGAAAGGGCAGATATTAGGGGGCATATCTTTAAAGGAGATGCCCCTAAGAGCCTTTGGAAGTGGTCAATCGAGGGCTTCTACTATACAAAAAATGGGAGAGATGTTCAGTGTATGGTATGCCCAAATAGATGTTATTTAACTCCCGGAGACAGGAGTGTGTGCAGGTCAAAGGTAAATATTGGAGGAAAACTTTACTCACTTGCATATGGTAACCCATGTGCCGTTCATATCGACCCCATTGAGAAGAAGCCCCTCAATCATTTCTATCCTGCCACCGATGTAGTTTCTATAGCGGCTGCCGGATGTAATTTCAGATGTCTTAATTGTCAGAACTGGGAGATTTCTCAAAGAAAACCTGAAGAGCTAAATCACCAAGAGCTCTTTCCAGCTGATGTTGTCAGGATTACCAAGGAAAAGGGCATCCCCTCTATTGCCTATACGTATTCAGAACCTGTTTCGTATTATGAGTATATGTATGATACCGCAAGGCTTGCAAGAGAAGAAGGCATAAAAAATGTGTGGGTTTCAAATGGTTATATAAATAAAAGGCCATTGGAGGATCTTGCCCGATATTTAGATGGTGCAAATGTAAACCTCAAGTCTTTTGACGATGATACCTACAGAAGGCTTAATGGCGGGAGGCTTCAACCAGTACTTAATACATTTAAGTTTCTCCATGAAAAAGGGATCTGGTTTGAAATGACCACTCTTGTTGTTCCTGGATATGTCGACAAGCCTGAGATGATAAAAAGGATGTGTGGCTGGATATTAAAAGAACTGGGGCCGAATTATCCTCTGCACTTTTCACGCTTTTTCCCCCGGTTTAAATTGAATAGGCTGCCGGCTACTCCAGTGAAAACACTGGAGCTTTTAAGGGATATAGCCCTTCAGGAAGGAATACACTATGTCTATCTTGGAAATGTTCCTGGTCATGATGGATATAATACGTATTGCCATAACTGCCATAAACTCTTGATCGACAGAAGGGGATATACTATAGCAGAATTCAATATACAAAATGACAGGTGCAAGTTCTGTAAGACACCTATTCCAGGAAGATGGTGATAAGGTAGTAAT
>JAFDDS010000307.1 GCA_019310745.1 Deltaproteobacteria bacterium
ATTTGTAAGAATTAAGAGTCCGGAGGAATCAAAATCGAGACGTCCGACAGGATAAACTCTCTCCTTAACATCCTTCACCAGATCCCGGATGATAGGCCTTCCTTCTGGATCATGCAAAGTACTCACGTAGCCAAATGGTTTATTTAAAAGTAGATAGATTTTTTTTGGAGGATCAGGAACAGGGCAGCCATCAACGTTTATTGAATCTACTCCCCATACTGCCTTTGAGCCAACTCTTTCCTCCACCTGCCCATTCACCGTTACACGACCTAAAGATATAAGCTCATCGGCCCGTCTTCTGGAGGTAATACCAGCTATAGCAATAATCTTGTTTAACCGCTCCTTTTTTCTATCATCCTTCTTCTCCATCGCCGAGTTCTTCTATCTCCTTTAGAGTGGGAAGGGAGGAGAGATCCTTTAAATCAAAGACCTCAAGAAACTTTTTTGTTGTGCCATAGATAATTGGCCTACCAGGCAAGGATTTTCGGCCCACAATCCTAATCAATCCTTTTTTGAGTAACATCTTCAATATACCGCCTATCTCGACACCTCGCAGCCTTTCAATTTCCTGACGTATAATGGGTTGTTTATATGCAATAATAGTTAATGTCTCCAGTGCTGCCTTACTCAATCTGGATTGGGTTGACATAAGCATGTTAGCAATGTAAGGCCTAAACTTAGGAAGAGAGCGAAACTGGTAGCCTTCAGCAACCTCCGTGATAAGGAAGCTCCTTTTCATTGTTTCGTATTCATCTTTAAGTTCTTTGAGTACCCTCTTTATCTCTTGAAGATCTTTCCCTGGAAGCAGATCTCGGATTTGGCGAGGGCTTAAAGGTTCACCAGATGCGAAAAGAAGAGCTTCTGTGATTAATTTCAGTTTAAGGCGATGCGATGTTTAATTTACACACTTCTATATCTCGTGACCTGTAAATAATTCAATGTTCAATATATAAAGATGCGCTAAGAATAAAAAATCTTTTAGCTGCTGCCTACAGTGTGCGCTCCTTTTATCTTTCCTAAGTTTTTTCATTGATTGTTTCGAGCATGATATCACTGTCTTCTTTTCCCTGAAAAACATTTACAAAGCCAGTTCTTACCAATTCAAGTAAGGCTAAAAAGGTTGCGATCATTTCTGAAATAGATTCCATCGCAGAGAATAGGTCACCAAGTAATAGATTTTTTTTCTCTTTTAATATCCGTATTATTTCAACCATCTTTTTCTTAACAGACCACGATTCAGCGCTGAATTTAAGAACTACGTCAGGATGCTTTTTTCTTATAACCTTTTTAAAGGCATCCATCAAATCATAAAGTGTAACCTTTGTTGTAGCAATATCTTCCTCCCCGCTTTTTCGTTCAACACCTCTTTTGAAAACATCTCTATCGAGTATATCTCTGGATGCCAATTCATTAGCTGCATCTTTAAGCTGCATATATTCATCAAGTGAACGGACGAGCTCCTCTCGAGGATCTTCTATCTCCTCTAAATCATCTTCTTGTTTTGGAAGGAGGATTTTGGATTTTATGTGCATCAGAGTAGATGCCATAACTAAATAATCACCGGCGACATTGATATCTAATGCCCTCATAAGGTCAAGATATTCAAGATACTGATCAGTGATGGTGGCGATGGGTATGTCTGAGATACCTACCTCATTTATTTTTATTAGGTGCAGTAATAAATCAAGTGGACCTTCAAATACCTCAAGTTTTGTTGTAAAGGTCATAATTAAATTTTTACAACCTCTCTCACTTCTTCCATAGTAGTTTTGGCAATTTTGCGTGCCTTATTATTACCTTCATCAATAATATTGTTTATCATTTCAGGATCGGCCTCTAATGACCGTATCTTTTCCCTTATTGGTTCTAAGGCTTTATTTAAGTAAGCCGCCATTTTCTTTTTGCAGTCCACACATCCTATGGATGCTTTTTTGCAGTCTTCCGCTATCTCTTTTATGGTTTTTTTATCGGCGTATAACTCATGAAAGGTAAAGACATTACAGAAATCAGGTCTGCCTGGGTCAGTCCTTCGTGCTCTTTGAGGATCAGTAATCATATCCGCCACTTTTTTATTCACCACTTCCTTTGCGTCAGATATAAATATTGCATTGCTATAACCTTTACTCATTTTTCTCCTATCTATACCAAGTATTTTTGCCTCTGGTGTGAGGAGGGTATCTGGCAAAGGAAAAATATTTGAATAGAAATAATTGAAACGACGGGCTATTTCCCTTGTCAATTCAACATGAGGGCTTTGGTCCTCTCCTACAGGTACACCATTTGCTTTATACATCAAAATATCTGCCGCCTGGAGAACCGGATAGCCCAAAAATCCATAGGTGGAAAGATTCTTTTGAGACATTTCCGTAAGCTGTTCTTTATATGTGGGGTTTCTCTCCAGCCATGAAAGAGGCGTTACCATTGAAAAAATCAGATGAAGCTCTGCGTGTTCTTTTATGTCTGATTGGACAAAAAAAACTGATTCTTCAGGGTCAAGGCCAATTGCAATCCAGTCTATGATTATACCCCTCGTGCTCTCTTTGATAATCTCTGTGTGTTCATATTCACTTGTTAAGGCATGCCAGTCAGCGATAAAGTAAAAACAGTGATAATCCTTTTGAAGGGAGCGCCAG
>JAFDDS010000018.1 GCA_019310745.1 Deltaproteobacteria bacterium
TTTCTTCTTTTTTCAGCCCTACATAGGGATCGATTAACAAAGAGGCAAGATCATACTGCAGAGGCCCTAAACGCCCGCCCTGCCAATCTATTACCCCTATTTTATCGCCTTTGATGATAAGGTTTCTTGATTGAAAATCCCTATGGAGAAAAAAATTGTTGTCCGCAAGAGAAGCATTATAGGAAAGGTGTTTAAAAGAGGATTTCAATTCATCCAGATCTTGCCTCAGACCATGGATCCCTTTCAAGAAATAGGTAAGAAAATAATCTGACTCAAATCTTTCCATAACAAACCTGTCATATCTTTTTGTATGATAACACCATTCAGGGTTAAAACCTTCTTTACCCTTGAGCTGGATCTGTATCAAAAGCTCAATAACCTTTTTATACATTCCTATGCGATTTTTTGAGTTGTGAACAATTTTCTGGAGACTCATTTTACCCAAGTCTTCCATGATAAACCAGCCGTGATCAAGGTCATATCGATAAATACAGGCAACTGGGATTCCCTTCCTAAAAAGATGTTCACCTATCTTTAGATATGAGATGTTCTCTTTTTCTGCATTCCGTTCTATGGGTGGATTAGCCATGACTATAAATGAGTCCTGATCGTTACTCAGGCGATAAAAGATTCTCTTTGAACCGTCACCGGGCAATATTTTCCAGCTAAATTTGTTATTACCGACGTAGGTATCATCTATGTATGATTTAACAAATTCTTTTAGATTCATCATTAAAACCAGTTGACCGTTCACCATTATAAAGTTTATCGGATGGCTACACCACCAATTAGATCTTTTTCTACCACTACACCAGAGGTAACGACACTATCAACTACCCTCATTCCCTCTTTAATAATCACATCATTCCAGAGAACGGATCTCTGCACAAGGGTACCCCGCTCTATTGAGCTTCTTTTTCCAATGACTACCCAATCTTTTAGGGTTGCACCCGAATCTATGGAGCATTTTTGGTCTATAGCACTATTGCCTGAAGGCAGATAATAGAAATTAGCCCTCAAATAATCGGCTATAGTTCCAATATCAATCCATCTATGACCAGTTGCAATGTAACCCTTAATAGGTTTTTTTAGATCTATCAGCGTTTTATACGCGTCTATAATATTATATCTTTTCTTATCAGGAATAAAGCTGAGTACCTCGGGATTTATGACATGAATACCAGTGAAGGCTAATGTCCCCTTTACATTTGTACCTGGGCCGATAGAGAGAATATTCATCTCTTTGTCTACCCTCACCTTATTATATTTAGGGAAGTCATGAAGAACCATAGTTACGAGGTGATTCTTCTTCAAATGGAATTCATAAACATCTCCTAAATCTATATCAGTCAAGATGTCTCCATTCATAACGATAAAGGGGTCGTTACCCCAAAAATCCTGGGTGTTTTTAATCCCACCACCTATACCTAAAATTTCTTTCTCGATTCTGATTTCCACCTTTACGCCAAAGGGGTTACCTCCTTTAAAGTAATCACGTATCATCCGACAATGGTGATGGGCATTGATTATTATTTTTTCTACCCCATGGGTTGTAAGAAATTGTATAATCCTATCTATCACAGGCTTATTAACAACTGGCACCAAAACCTTAGGGTAAATGTGGGTCAAAGGCCTCAATCTCTCTCCCATGCCAGCAGCTAAGATCATTGCTTTCATACTAGTACCTTTTTGATTGCATTTATCTTTCAGTAATTATACATGCATAGAGATCTTTGCACAACCTGACAAGCTTTGTAACCCAAGAAAAGCCCACCCTCTTTAAGGAAATATAAGTTATGCAAAGCTCTCCCATAATAGTGTTTGTTGTGTTTATCGTGTTCATAGGGTTTTAACATAAGAAACTCAAGAAACTCAACAACAAGGAGTGCATAAATTGATCGTAACAAACTTAACAAACTCTTAATGATGAATCCTACACTTGACCTTTCAGAGATTACCCAAAAGATTGGCCGTTCATTTATAGGGGGTATCCCCGGCCCTGAATTGGACACAAATACCATTAGGCTCATAAAAAATTACCATCTTGGCGGCATTATTCTATTTTCTAGAAATATAGAGGAGCCGATTCAACTAGCCCGCCTGTGCAGGGATATACAGAAGGTAGCAATGGAGAATAGCGGCTACCCACTTTTTCTGGCAATTGATCAGGAGGGTGGTAGGGTAGCCAGACTTAAGCAACCTTTTAGTCAGTTTCCAGGGAATGCAGGTATAGGCGAAAGCCCTAATCCAGAAAAGAACGCCCTTCACTTTGCCAGTACAACTGCCAGGGAAATGTCTCTGGTTGGGCTTAATATGAATATGGCCCCTGTTATTGATGTAGCTCAGGTACATATGGACTCTCATCTTGTAGGACGAAGCTTTTCTCAGGATACTTTGCTGGTAACTAAATTGGGGAAAATAGTTATCAATACCCTGCAGCAAGGCGGTATAATGGCTGTTGCAAAACACTTCCCTGGCTTAGGAAAATCAGATCTCGATCCACACTTACACCTTCCAACTATTCATGCCACTTTTGAAGAGATGGAATCTGTCCATCTTGCTCCTTTTCAAGGTGCCATAGAGGCAAATGTCTCTGCCATAATGAGCTCTCATGCTGTTTATCCAGCCCTTGAACCAGGTATACCAGCAACTCTTTCAGAAAAAATTATTACCGATCTCTTGAGAAAAAAAATGCGTTTTTCTGGACTAATTATCTCAGATGATCTGGAGATGGGAGCAATAGCTAAAGAAAGAGGTCTCCCTGAAGGTGCAGCAGATGCCTTTGAGGCAGGTATTGATCTATTACTTATTTGTAGTAACCAGTCTCTCCTCCTTGACAGCATAGAGTTTATTAGAGATAAGATTTTAAGGGGAGATATTCACTATGAAAGATTAGAGATGTCTTTAGGGAGGATTAACAAATACAAAAAGCGCTTCCTGTACCATCGAAACAGGATATCTTTAAAGGCTGTAAGAGAGTATTTTTTGAGGAATGAGGGAATTGTTTAATTCTTCAATCCCTCATTTCAATTATTAGTGGTTGAAAAAAGGGTGTCAAAAACAATATCTTTACAAAAAGACGCAATTATCAACGGGGCATGAAAATGAAAGATGCAGATAAAACCAAAGAACAACTCATACCCGAATTGGTTGAACTGCGCAAACAGCTTGCTGAATTAAAAGATTCAGAATCAAAGAGCTCAATGGAGTTGAGCAAATCAGAGGCACGTTACCGGCAACTGGTGGAAAATCCCCTGGTTGCTGTTTGGCAGGCTGATACACAAGGTCGCTTTGTCTTTATCAACAAACGGCTGGCCGATATGAGTGGCTATTCCCAAGATGAAGTAATTGGCATGTCAATGATGGTCCCTATTGCCCCAGAGTTAAGGCCATGGCTGGCGGAACGTTTACAAAAGCGTAAGGGGGCTAATTTCCTCCCAGATGTGGTGGAAGCAGAGATGATACGCAAGGATAGGTCACGATATACTGCGTTAGTGGCACCAGCTCGTCTATACGATGCCAAAGGAAAGTTCATCGGTTTCATAGGATCGATGATTGACATCTCAGATCGAAAGCGAGCCGAAGAGTCACTGCAAAAAGCACACAATGAACTGGAAAGATTGGTTGATGAAAAAACGGCTGAACTTTCAAAAACTATCAAGCTTCTAAAAGGGGAAATTTCAAAGCGCAAGCAGACCAAGGAGAAACTCGAGCATCAAAAAAAGCATTTAGAATCATTATTTAAATACAGCTCATTAGCCATAGTGACACTTGATGAGAAACAAACTATTATTTCGTGTAACCGAGATTTCGAAAAACTCTTTCAATTTGAAGAATCTGAGATTGTTGGTAAAAATCTCGATGAACTCATCACAGGGCAACAATATATCAAAGATGCTGTATCATATACGAAAGAAACCCTTGAAGGGAAAGCAATTCATGGATACGGTGAACGAAAAAAGAAAGATGGAACTAACATATACGTTGAAATCTTTGGTGTACCAGTAGTCATAGATGGAAAGCTGGTAGGTGCATATGGGATTTATCAAGACATTTCCGAACGAAAGCAGGCAGAGGAGCGACTGCGGGAGAGCGAGGAGCGGTACCGTTCAATTGTGGAATACTCTCATGATGGAATTCTCATTGTAGATGAAAGCTATCGGTTTACTTATGTGAATGAGGAGTTGTGCCGAATATTGGGACGTTCCGCCAAAGAGATCATTGGGCAAGATTTCAGGAAATTCTTGGACGATGAAAGTCGAGAACTCGTTTCCACTCGTTACATTCTTAGACAAAAGGGAGAACAAACCCCACCGCGGTACGAATTTAACGTCGTTCGCAAGAACGGTGAAAAGAGACGTGTAGAGATAAGCTCCACCGTGATTAAGGATTCAGCAAATAATTTAAAAACGGTAGCTCAGCTTCTTGACATCACCGAGCGTAAACAGGCGGAGGATTTGTTCCGGACATTATTTGATAGATCACCTGTTGGCCTCTTTATTATTCAGGATAGAAAGTTTCAATTAATAAATCCCCAGTTCCTCGAGCTTACAGGTTACAAAGAAGATGAATTTATAGGTAAGGATTCTCTGACCTTCATACTTCCTGAAGACAGAAATATAGTCAGAGAAAATACCATTGAAATGTTAACGGGGAAACTTACCCTCCCATTTGAATTAAGGGTTATTAATAAAACTGGTGAAACGAGATGGATAGAACAGACAATCACCTCCATTCATTATAATGGAAGATCGGCGGTCTTAGGTTACTATGTGGACATATCCGAGAGCAAGCTTGTAGAGCAAGAGTTAAGGAAAAGTGAAGAACGATATCGTATGCTTTTTAAGCAATCTCCCCTTGGAATAATGCATTTTGATCAGAAAGGGGTCATTGTGGATTGTAATGAAAAATTTATAGAAATTATGGGATCTCCAAGGGAAAAACTTATCGGATTTGATATGCTCAAATCTCTGCGAGATAAAAAAATGCTATCAGCGATTAAAACAGCTTTATCAGGAGGAACTGGTTATTACGAAGGCGATTATCTATCTGTTACCGGGGGAAAACTTACGCCAATGAGAGCGATATACAATAGAATTACATCTGAGGACGGAAGCTTTTTAGGCGGTGTGAGTCTTTATGAAGACATCACAGAGCGCAAGCGGGCCGAGGAGGAGTTGCGGGATAGCGAAGAGCGTTTAAAGACCATACTGGATTCAATACAAGCAGGAATTGTGTGCATCAATGCAGAAACACACACGATTGTTGATGCAAATCCTGCTGCTATCGAAATGATAGGCGCTCCTAAGGAGCAGATTATCGGTCATGTGTGCCATAAATATATTTGCCCAGCAGAAAGAGGAAAGTGCCCGATTACTGATTTTGGACAAGAGGTAGAGCAAGCAGAGAGAACACTTCTTACAGCAAATGGTAAGGAAATTCCTATCCTAAAAACTGCTACCCCCATTCTATTGAGCGGTCAGGCACATCTGCTTGATATATTTATTGACATCACAGAAAAAAAAGGACTCGAGGCTCAACTCCAACAGGCCCAAAAGATGGAGGCCATTGGCACCTTAGCAGGTGGCATTGCCCATGATTTTAATAATATTCTTCAGGCAATTTTTGGCTACACCGAGATCCTTTTGATAGGAAAGGGGGCAGACAATCCTGACCATGAGAAGCTTGAAGCTATCGAAACATCTGCCCAGAGGGCCAGTGATCTTACTAAACAGCTGTTGATTTTTAGCCGGAAAGTGGAAAGTAAACTCAGACCCATGGACCTAAACAAGGAAACTGAACAGGTCTCTAAAATACTTGAGCGAACTATCCCAAAGATGATCAATATTGAATTACACCTGGCGGAAAACCTAAACATCATTAATGCAGATCCTGCCCAGATAGAGCAGATTTTGATGAATCTTGGGGTTAATGCCAGGGATGCCATGCCTAATGGAGGCAGACTTATATTTGAAACGGAAGATATTATTTTAGATGAGCACTACTGCAAAATCCATTTAGGATCAAAGCCAGGGCATTATGTTAAGCTTAGTATCTCTGATACAGGCCACGGCATGGATAAGGAGACCCTAAAACATATCTTTGACCCCTTTTACACAACCAAAGAGATTGGAAAGGGAACAGGGCTCGGTTTGGCTATGGTCTATGGCATTGTGAAAAGTCACAATGGATACATCATGTGTTACAGCGAGCCAGATGAGGGCACTATCTTTAAGATCTATTTTCCGGTTATTGAAAAAGAAACAGAAAGAGTTGAGCCAAAAGAGGAAAAATTTCCCATCAAAGGAGGCAACGAGACCATCTTATTAGTGGATGATGAAGAGGCCATCCGAGAACTTGGTAAAGATATCATTACCAGGTTTGGGTACACAGTTCTTATAGCCTCTGATGGAGAAACTGCCTTAGAGATCTACCGTGAGAATAAGAAGGAAATCAGTCTGGTGATTTTAGATATAATCATGCCTGGGATGGGTGGAAGGAAATGTCTTGAAGAACTTCTCAAAATAAATCCAGAGTTGAGAATTATTATCGCAAGTGGTTATTCTATGAACGGACCCAGCAAGGAAGTCATCAAAGCTGGAGCAAAAGGCTTCATTAGCAAGCCTTATAATATCAATCAGATTCTCAAAGCGGTGAGAGAAACGCTGGATAATTGAGGTTTTGCTTTATTTTTTAAAATTATTCCTACTTGATGTCTACCAATCAATCTGATACTTTACATCTATTAAAGGTACTCAAGAGCGCTCGTCCTTTCGACAAGGTTGCCTTAATACTATCCGTTTGGTTCGGTGCAGGTCTTTTGCCTGGTATGCCAGGTACTTTTGGCACAGCTGGCGCAATACCTTTATATTTATTAGTCAATTTTTTACACACCAGATACCAAGCGTTATTTTTACTGATAATAATCATAGGGGCAATCTGGTCATCCCATAGAAGCCAATGTATCCTGGGCACGGTTGATCCACACGAAATCGTTATTGATGAGGTAGCCGGGTTTTTATTGAGCATTATTTTTATCCCCTTTACCTTGAGAAACCTGATAGTAGGGTTTTTTCTTTTTCGGTTTTTTGATATTCTCAAACCACCTCCGATAAAAATGATAGAAGAAAAAGTAAAGGGAGGATGTGGGATCGTCCTCGACGATCTCGCAGCCGGTGTATATACATATCTATCTTTACGTTTTTTTCTGTATATACTCGGATGATGGGATTGAGGGATTAGTCGCTTCGTATTAAAGGAATTATGCAAACAGAGATCGTAATCATAGGTAATGAATTGATCTCAGGAAAGACAAGAGATCTTAACGGCTGGTATGCATCAGGCTGTCTTTTGTCTCATGGTCTTGAAGCAAGTGAAATCAGAACGGTTGGCGACAACTACGATACACTTTCTTCTGTGTTGAAATCAGCGGTAAAAAGATCTCATTTTGTGCTTGTTACTGGTGGCTTAGGCCCAACCGAGGATGATCTTACCACCGAGATAGCATCCAAGGCCTTAGATATGCCCCTTTTCCTTGATCAGGCTGTTCTTGATCACATAAAGAATACTACAAAAAAATTAGCCTTACACTGGTCTCCTTCTTTAGAAAAATTGGCTTGGCTTCCAAAAGGGGCTAAAATGTTAGACCCTCAAGGGGAGATGTGTGGTTTTTCAATATTGAAAGGGGACTGTCTCCTTTACTTCCTGCCAGGGGTACCTGAGCAGATGAGGGAGCTGATGAATAGGTGTGTTATTCCGGATATTCTGCGAAGATATAAACCAGCTGCTGTCCCACGACATAGAATACTGAAAGTCTATGGGTTAAGTGAAATGTCTTCAAAGGTCTTAGTGATGAACTGAAAAAGGTAATGTTTGGATTTTACCCTTCCTTCCCTGAAAACCACATCACTATCACAGTCCGGGGCAAAGACGACACAGAGATTGAAAGGGAATTAAATAGGGCAGAGAAAAAAATCAGGCATCTTTTAGGGCCGTATATGTTTGCATCTGGTGATACAATAATGGAGTCTGTTGTTGGAGAGTTGCTAAAGGAGCGGAAGAAGACGATTTCTGTAGCGGAATCATGCACAGGCGGTCTTATTGGTCATAGGCTTACATCTATAGCAGGAAGCTCTCTTTATTTTGAAAGGGGTCTGATTGTTTACAGTAACGTATCTAAGGTCGAGATGCTCGGGGTAATGCAACACACCATCGATTCACACGGGGCTGTCAGCGATCAGGTGGTACGGGAAATGGCCGAGGGTGTCAAGAAAATTGCAAAAACTGATATGGGGCTTGCTGTTACAGGAATTGCCGGGCCTTTAGGAGGATCAGAGGATAAACCAGTTGGTACTGTATTTATTGGTCTCTCGGTAGATGGCGAAATATTCTCTGCACAGTACCGCTTTTCAGGGGACAGAGATAAGGTAAAATATAATACTTCAGAGATGGCCCTTGACTGGATAAGGAGATATCTCAATGGGTATCCGTTCATTCCTGGCATTTGAACTTCCAGTTGAGATCAGAGAACAAATCAGGGTTATTTCCAAAGAATTAACAAAAATGGCCCTGCCAGTGAGATGGGTTAAGGTAGACAACATTCACCTTACTATACTATTTCTTGGCTCTGTTGATGAAGATACAATAAGTGATATAGAAGAAAAGGTGAATGTGGTGGTAAAAGGATTTTCTGCATTCAAGACGAAGCTCAATGCTGTTGGGGTATTCCCACATTGGAAGAGACCGCGGGTTATCTGGATTGGTCTTAATGGAGATATAGGGAGATTGTCAAATCTCAGGAATGAGTTACAGGAAGAACTAAAGGTAGTAGGTTTCATTCCGGAAAAAAGGCCATTTAAACCACACCTGACACTTGGCCGCTTTAAAGGTCCAATAGATCGTGATGAAGATATGAAATGGATTCTTGATAGATATCGTGCTATTAATAGTGACTTGTATCAGCTGAATGAGCTTATTCTTTATAAAAGTGATCTCAAGCCAGACGGGCCAGTGTATACAAAAATGGCTACGTGGCCATTGAAAATGGAATAACAAGATCTTAGCGGCACCCTGAATATAGGGGTTGCAGTAAAAAAAGAAGGAGATGTATGTTTCGCAGGTACTCTAAACTGCTCAACAGTTATGAGGGGGGATTGTTATGGCGATAGATTCAGAAAAGAAAAAGTCTGTGGAGTTGGCGATTACACAGATTGAAAAGCAGCATGGAAGGGGCTCTATTATGAAAATGGGTCGAGAGGGGGCGGTTATCGATATTCCTGTCATCTCTACAGGCTCGCTTGCCCTGGATGCAGCCCTTGGTATGGGTGGTGTGCCAAGGGGGAGGGTAATAGAAATATTTGGACCAGAGGCCTCAGGAAAAACCACTCTCGCCCTTCATATCGTTGCAGAAGCACAGGCCAAGGATGGAATGGCTGCCTTTATAGATGCAGAGCATGCTCTTGATTTGGCATATGCCAGGAGACTGGGAGTCAATATTGATGATCTTCTTGTCTCCCAACCAGACAATGGTGAGCAGGCGCTCGATATCGCTGAAATCCTGGTGAGAAGCGGGGCCATGGATATCTTGGTAATCGACTCTGTTGCAGCCCTTGTCCCAAGGGCAGAGATAGAAGGTGAAATGGGAGATCAGCAGGTTGGATTACAGGCGAGATTGATGTCAAAGGCCCTGAGAAAATTGGCAGCAGCTATCAATAGATCAATGACATGTGTCATTTTTATAAACCAGATCAGGATGAAAATCGGGGTAATGTTTGGGAGCCCAGAGACCACTACCGGTGGAAATGCACTCAAGTTTTATGCAACGCAACGCCTTGATATTCGAAGGATTGCCTCCATACAAGAAGGGGACAAGAAAGTAGGGAACAGAACAAGGGTTAAGGTAGTAAAAAATAAGATTGCC